>JAKAGJ010000332.1 GCA_021815655.1 Deltaproteobacteria bacterium
ATCTAACGGCCACCCCGAGGCGGTCAGGCTCCAGCCGCTGTTGCTGGAGGCCCTGGATATGCTGGCGCCGCAGGCGCGGCAGAAGGGCCAGACCCTGGACCACAGCCTGGATGACGGCCTGGAGCCGGTGACCGGCGTGGCCAGCGAGCTGGGCGAGGTTTTTATCAACCTGCTGAGCAACGCCATCAAATACACCCCGGAGCATGGTCATATCAAGGTGTGGGCGCGCCAGATCGGCCAATGCGCGCAGGTGGGGGTCGAGGACAGCGGCTATGGCATCGCTCCCGAGGAACAGGAAAAGGTTTTCCAGCGTTTCTACCGCGTGAAAACGCCGACCACCCGGCACATATTGGGCACGGGCCTGGGTCTGCCCATCGTAAAGAGGGTGGTGGAGGACCACGGTGGAGAGGTGCGGGTGACAAGTCAACCTGGCCAGGGCAGCACCTTCGTCGTAACCCTTCCCACGGGGGGCGCCAAAGGCGGCCCGGCGGCGGATGACCGGCCCCGGGGCCCCAAGGAGCTACCCCGATGAATGGTCCGCGCGAGATTGGACAAATGGAATCATCGACTGGACTGTCATACAACCCCCGGATCGTCGAGGCCTTCGCGGCGGCGCCAGGCGCAAGAGATCAGGCGGTCACCCAAGAGTTGGCCGCCGCCATGCCAGAGCCCCAGCAATTGGCGGCCAGCTGCCGGGAACTGAGCAAGGCCTTGCTGGAGCGGGCCCTGGAGGCCGAATTATCCCATCATCTAGGGTATGCCAAAGGTGAACGCGTCCCCCAGGGACAGCCCAACCACCGCAACGGCACCTCATTGAAGACCATTTCCACCGACGGAGGCCTGTTGCCCTTGGAGATTCCCCGGGATCGCCTGGGGACCTTCGAACCGCTGCTGGTGCCCCGGCACCGGCGCCGGTTTTCAGGCTTGGCCGGGCGCATCCTGGCGATGTATGCCCAGCGCGCGGGCCTGGCGGATGTCGAAAGGCAACTCCGCAAGCTGTATCCCAGCGAGGTTTCGCCCAGCCTGTTGGCGGAGGTGGCCCAGGCGGTGCTGGCTGAAGTGGAATCCTGGCGCCTGCGTCCCCTGCGCCCTCTTTATACGGTGGTATATTTCGCCGTGCCGGGGTTGCGAATGAACAAGGGGTTGGCGGCCGACAGCCTGGCCATGCGGCTGGCGCTGGGGGTGTTGCCCGACGGCACCCGCGAAATCCTGGGGATTTGGGCCGGCCCGGGCGGCAAAATCCTCTCTTGGGACCAAGCCTTGGCCGATCTGGGGGGCAGGGGCGTGCAGGATATCCTGATGGCGGTGGTGGACGGCCTGATGACCTTCCCCCCGGCCATCCCGGCGGAATCGGCATTGGCCAAGGGTCACTCCTGCATGGTACATATCATCCGCAACTTCATGCCCAGGGTTAACACCAGATATCTGCCGATGTGACGGACCACCCCGCCCGACCCACGTAACCGAGGCAGCCAGGCAGATGTCCACCACCAGCCAACCCCAAGAGAGCCTGGGACCGCGCGCGGTGCTCACCATGTTGGTTCTGGCTGTGCTGTGGGGCACCAACATGGCCATGGTCAAGCTGGCCGCCGGCCAGTTGCCGCCGATCTTCCAGGCCGGCCTGCGTTCGGCCCTGGCCGCCGCCTGCCTCTGGGCCTGGATGCGCTACCGGCGGATCCCGGTCTTTCCCAACCGGGTGGTGACGGGCCATGGTCTGGTGTTGGGGATGATGTTCGGCCTGGAGTTCGGCCTGCTCTATCCGGGCATGATGCTGACCAGCGTGGCGCGCAGCTATCTGCTGCTCTACACCTCGCCGTTCTTCGTGGCGGTGGGGGCGCATTTCTGGCTGCCGGGCGACCGGCTCACCAGGCTCAAGACCACCGGGCTTCTGCTGGCCTTCGCGGGGCTGGTGGTGCTCTTTGCCCAGGGGCTGGGCGGGTTCTCGGCGCGGGCCTTGCTGGGCGATGTGCTTTCGCTCCTGGCCGGGGCGCTCTGGGGGGCCACCACGCTTTATCTCAAACGCTTCCTGGGCCAACGCGCCCTGGCGGTGCAGACGCTGTTCTACCAGCTTTTCTTTTCCGCCCCGCCGCTGCTGGTGGCCAGCCTTATCCTGGAGAACCCCTCCACGGCCAGCCTTACCGGCTTCGGGGCCTTTTCGCTGTTCTATCAATCGGTGATCGTGGCATTCGTGAGCTATCTGGCCTGGTTCGTCCTCATACTTCGCTATCCGGCCAGCCTGGTCCAGGCCTTCACCTTCTTCACCCCGGTGGCCGGCGTCTTGATAAGCGGGGTCTGGCTCTTGGGTGAGCCGGTGAGTCTGCGGTTGTTCCTGGCGCTCTTGCTCACCAGCTTGGGCCTGTTCCTGGTCAACCGGCCCGCGGGCCAGCCCGCCAGCGCCGCCAAATAAGGCGTCCCCAGCCTCCGGGGTCGCACCCCCCGAGCCAAGGGCCGCGAGATGGCCGGCCTCAGGCATCGCCTGTGGCCGCGGCACGGCCGGGCCCAGCGCCGCCAAATAGGGCGCGACCACCACGACAACTCCACGCATGACGATCTGGAAGGGGAGGGGGCCAGCCTGGGCCCTGCCGGACAACTATTATGAAATTGTTGAACATTACATTAATATGCTCCCTTGTGCGTTCCTCTCCTTGACAAGCGGGGGCGCCAGGTATACGTACTCTCATGTCCCTCATTGCCCCCTGATGTCCTCTGGAATTATCTGCTGTGCCGGCGATGAGAAAATTGAGGGCCTGATGCAGCTAACCATTCGTGATGCCTCGGCAATACTAAAATTGCCCGAAAAAACCATTTACCAATGGATCAAGCAGCGAAAACTACCTTGTCATCGGGTGAATGAGCAGTACCGGTTCAACCGGGCGGAGTTGTTGGAGTGGGCCACCTCCGCCGAAATCGACATAGCTCCTGAACTGATTTGCGAGCCCGAAACCCCTGGCGAAACCCTGCCCCTTCTCGACGAGGCCCTGGAGGCCGGAGGGATACACTACCAGGTGGGCGGCGAGGACATGGCCTCGGTCCTGCGCGCGGTGGTGGACATCATGGACCTGCCGGCTGAGGTCGACCGGTCTTTCCTCTACCAAGTCCTCCTGGCGCGCGAGGCCTTGGGCTCCACGGGTATCGGTGACGGCATCGCCATCCCCCATGTGCGTAACCCCATAGTCCTGCATATCCCCCGGCCCATGATCGCGCTGTGCTTTCTCGAAAAACCGGTGGACTTCGCCTCCTTGGATGGGCGCAAGGTCAGCGTCCTCTTCACCATGATAAGTCCCACCGTTCGCGTGCATCTGCATCTGCTTTCAAAGCTTTCCCACGCCCTGCGCGATCCCCTGTTCAAAGGTGTCCTCAACGGCTTTGAACCTCCCGAGCGGATACTGGCCGCCGCCAAGCAGGTGGAGGAAAAGCTGAGGATGTCGGAGAAATGGTTTCGCAAATGCAGGGGCGCCTGATAAGCGATGGCCTTGCCCGCATCCCGCTTGCCTTGGCCCTGGCAAGGCTCGTGGAGCGAGAGCGGGACAAGGCGCTTGAGGTCAACACCCGGGGCGGAGTCCGCTTCCGCCACCTGCCCAGTCAAAGCGGGCGGGACCCACAACCGCGGGGCTTACTTGTGATAGCAGAAATTTCACCCTATCCGCCTGAGCCATCGCGCGCATTCCACCACAAACACGCCCGAGAATGCCCCATGCCGTAGCCGCACCCCAAGCGTACGCCTCAACCTATCGGCACTACACGGCAATCAGGTGGTAATGCCACTGCTCTCCTGCTATGGAAGGGTGGTCATGTTTTTTATTTTATTGGCGCTGGCGGTCTTGCTTTTCAGTGGGTTGATCTCCCTCTTTTGGGGCGGGAACGCCTCCCGCGCCAACTTCTCCGGGGTCGGCGGCGTGTTGTTGGCCAGCCTGCTGGGCTTCGTTCCCGCTGGACGCATATTGTGGACGGGCCAGGCCGAGTCGTTGCGCTGGGCCTGGTCGGTTCCCCTGGGTTCCTTTTATTTGCGGGTGGATGGGCTCTCCGCCTTTTTCCTCATGCTCATCCTGGGGCTTTCCTCCGTGGCCGCCATCTTTGGCGGCAGGTACCTGCTG
>JAKAGJ010000333.1 GCA_021815655.1 Deltaproteobacteria bacterium
CGCTACGACGGCCAGCGCCTGGTCAAGCGCTTCTTCATCGGGGCCATGCAGGTCAGCCATGCCCACAAGTTCTTCGGGGGGGCGCGCGACTTCGGCTGCATCGTGGGCGGCGACCGGCCCGACATCCAGTTGGCGGCCCTGGAGGGCGGCGCGGCCTGCCTGATACTGACCGGCAACCTCTATCCCAGCGAGATCATCCTCTCGCGGGCCGAGGAGCACGAGGTGCCGGTGCTGGTGGTGCGCGACGACACCTACAGCGTGGCTCACCGCCTGGAAGGCCTGCGCCTTACCTCGTCCCTGCGCACCCCCGAAAAGATCGCCCGTGCCATGGAGCTGGTGGGGCAATGCCTGGACTTCCCGGCCCTGTACCAGGCCCTGGGGATAACGGGCTAGGCCGGGGGCGCGCCAAGTGGTCTGACATCAATCGTCGGCCCGGGCGGTGTAGGCCTTGCTCATGGCCTCGGCCAGGGCGCGCTCCTCCTTGGCCAGGTCAGAGAAGCCCAGGTTGTCCAAAAGGTCGGCCATCTGGCGGCGCATGGCCGGGTCGCGGGAAACCAGCGCCACCGCCTGGCGGGCCTGGCCCACGGCTTCCTTGACCTGCCCATTCTGGGCATAGAGCCAGGCCATGGCCATGAAAGGCTCCGGCTGGCGCTCGCCGAGGCGGGAGGCCTGGCGAAAGCTGTCCAGGGCCTCGCGCACCCGCCCCTGCTCCTTGCGCACCTTACCCATGGCCGCCAGGCTACGCCAGTCCTGGGGGTGTTGACGGCAGAGCCCCTCGGCCTGCCGCTCGGCCCGCTCCACCTGCTTCAGCCGCAGCAGGGCCTCGATCACCAGGGCCTCGGAATCCACGCGATCGGGACTGCGCCGGGCCTGGTCCAACAATTCAGCCAACTGGCGGTGCCAGGCCCCCTGTTCCTGCTTGCCCTGCTGCAAATAAATGCCCGCCAGCAGGCCGTGGGTCTTGGCGCGGGTGGGGTCCAGGGCCGTGGCCTCCAGCAGGCTGGCCAGGGCCTGGTCCTGGCGGCCCTCCTCCAGAAACAGCTCGCCGCGCAGGGCGTGCAGGGCCGCGGCCTGGGGATAGTCGGCCAGGGAACGCTCCACCAGGGCGCGGGCGTGGCCACGCCGCTTGACCACCGTAAGCTGGAAGATGGCCCGCTCCATGGTTTCCTGGTTGGTGGGGTCGCGGGCCACGGCTTGCAGGGCCTTGGTCATGGCCAAGGACTGGGAGGCATCCAGTTGGCGGTTGAGGGCGCGCAGGCAAAAAGCCTGCTGCTCGTAGAGGTCCGGCGCCAGGGGCTCGCGGGCCAAGGCGTTGTTGATGGCCTCCAGGGCTCGGTTGACCAGACGGTTGTAGCGCAGCACGATACCCGCCTGGCGCAGGACGTCCTGATTGGCGGGGGCCAACTTGAGGGCCTGCTCCACGTGGGGCAGGGCCGTGGCATACATCTGCTTGGCCACCAGTTCGCGAATCAGGCGCAGGCGGGATTCCAGGTCCCCGGGGTTGGCCCTTAGGGACTTCATGGCCTCCGCGATCACCGCCTCGCGTCGGGCCTCATCCAAGAGCCCCATGGCCCGGTAGACCTGCTCCAGGCCCTCGTAGCCTTCCACGCGGTCGGGCCAGCGCTCCACCACCTCGCGGAAGTGGCGCAGGGCCGGGGTGAACTGCTCGGCCTTGAGCATCCGGCGCCCCTCCAGGAGCAAGCCCTTGAGGCGCGAACCGGTGAGGATCGTCCAGAACCACAGACTCAGGCTCATGGGCCTCGCTTTCCTTTCCTGATTCCTTATCCCGCCTGCGCTATCTGCCATTATAGCCCCAAAGGGCTAGAATAGTGGACAAGGCCGGTCTTTCACGGCAATGTGGCATTTTGGCTCAACCCCTTGCCGGGGCCTGTGGCAGGGAATATCATCAGTTATCGGCCGGCGGCAAGGAGCGCCCATGCAAGACAAGGTGGTGGCGGTGGTGCCCGCGGCCGGCAGCGGCCGGCGCATGGGCGCCCAGCGCGCCAAGCAATTCCTGGACCTGGGCGGCATGCCGCTCTTGAGCCGCACCTGCGCGCTCCTGGAGCAGGTGCCCCAGGTGCATCAGGTGGTGGTAGTGGCCCCCCCCGGCCAGGAACGGGAGCTGCGCGAGACTTGCCTGGCCCCCTTTTGCCTGCCCAAGCTGGCCCTGGTGGCCAGCGGCGGCCGCGAGCGCCAGGACAGCGTCATGGCCGGCGCGCGCGCCGCGGCCGGGCTGGGCGCCAAATGGGTGCTGGTGCATGACGCCGTGCGCCCCCTGGCCGAGCCGGCCATCTTCGCCCGGGTGCTGGCGGCGGCTAAAGATTGCGGGGCGGCGGTGGCGGCCATGCCCTGTATCGACACGGTCAAGCAGGCCGACCCCGAGCTGCGGGTGCGGGCCACCCTGGACCGCAGTCAGCTGTGGCTGGTGCAGACCCCTCAGGGCTTCAGCCTGGAGCTGCTCCTGGAGGCCCAGGACCAGGCGCGCGCGCGCGGCCTCCTGGCCACCGACGAGGCCGGGCTCATCGAGGCCATGGGCCGGGAGGTGAGGCTGGTCATGGGCAGCCGTGATAACATTAAGATCACCACGCCAGAGGACCTGGCCCTGGCCCGGCGCCTGATCGGCGAGCCCCGGACCCGCACGGGGCAAGGCCTGGACGCGCACCGCCTGGTGCCGGGGCGGCCCCTGATCCTGGGCGGCGTGCGCCTGGAATATGAACTGGGCTTATTGGGGCACTCCGACGCCGACGTGCTCACCCATGCGGTGATGGACGCGCTGTTGGCCGCCGCCGGCCTGGGGGATATCGGCCGCCTGTTCCCGGACAGCGACGCGGCCTTCAAGGACGCCGACAGCCTGGAACTGCTGGCCCGAGTCCGGCAGTCCCTGGCCCGTGAGGGCTGGCGTGCGGTCCAGGTATCGGTTACGCTCATGGCTCAGCGCCCCAAGATCGCGCCCCACGCCCCGGCCATGGCCCTGAACCTGGCGCGGGTGCTGGGCATCGCCGCCAGCGAAGTGAACGTGGCCGCCACCACCAGCGAGGGGCTGGGCTTCCCGGGGCGCGGCGAGGGCATGGCCGCCCTGGCCCTGGCCACCATCGCGCGGCTGGAGCCCCAAACCGGCTGAGCATTGCGCCCAGAGGCGCCGCCCACCCTATCCGGAGCGAGTTATGCCGCTTGTGATCTACAACTCCCAGAGCCGCCGCAAGGAGGAGTTCACCACCCTGGAGCCGGGCGTGGTGCGCATGTACGTCTGCGGAGTCACGGTCTACGACGACGCCCACATCGGCCATGCCCGCTGCTACGTGGCCTTCGACGCCATCCACCGCCACCTGCTGGCCCGGGGCTATAAGGTGCTCTACGCCCGCAACTTCACCGATGTGGATGACAAGATCATCAGGCGCGCCCAGGAAACGGGGCTACCCTGGCAACAATTGGCCCAGCGCTACATCGACTCCTTCACCCAGGACATGGCCACCCTGGGGGTGCTGCCGCCAGGGCTGGAGCCCAGGGCCACCGAGCACATCCCCGAGATCGTGGCCATGGTCCAAGCCCTGGTGGACAAGGGGCACGCCTACGTGGTGGAGGGCGACGTCTACTTCGCGGTGCGGGGCTTTGCCCGTTACGGTTTTTTAAGCGGCCGCAACCTGGACGACATGCTGGCCGGCGCGCGGGTGGAGGTGGACCCGCGCAAGCAGTATCCCCTGGACTTCGCCCTGTGGAAATCCAGCAAGCCCGGGGAACCCTCCTGGGACAGCCCCTGGGGATCGGGGCGGCCCGGCTGGCACATAGAATGCTCGGCCATGAGCCAGAAATACCTGGGCAACACCTTCGACATCCACGGCGGCGGCAAGGACCTGGTCTTTCCCCACCACGAGAACGAGGCGGCCCAGTCCGAGGCCTTCACCGGCCAGCCCTTCGCCCGCTACTGGGTGCACAACGGCTTCGTGCAGATCAACCAGGAGAAGATGTCCAAGTCGCTGGGCAACTTCTTCACCATCAAGGACATCCTGAAAACCACCCGTCCCGAGACCCTGCGCCTGTTCCTCTTGAGCAAGCACTACCGCTCGCCCCTGGACTTCAGCGAGGACGC
>JAKAGJ010000334.1 GCA_021815655.1 Deltaproteobacteria bacterium
CATAGTGATCGCCGATGGAATAGCTGGATGGCATCGCTCAACCCTCCGATTGTATCAATTTATGATAGTATCGGTGGGCCGGCGCTTCAAGACTGGGCGCGGATGGCCAGCGCTTCGTCCAGCCCCTCGGCCACCCGGTCGTAGGAGGTGAGGATGCTCACCATGCGGCCGCCGTACCTGCGCACCACGTCGGCGGCCTGCTTGATGGAGCCCGGCTCATCGGGCAGGTCCACGGCGAACTGGACGCCGCCGCGGGTGACGCCGGTCAGGGAGATGAGCGCCCGGAATATGTCGCTCTGGGTGAGCATGGCCACCACGGCGCCGGAGTCGTCCACCACAGGCACGCCGGAGATCTTGTTCTCCAGCATCACCAGCGCCGCCTCCTCGATGGTGTCGTAGATGTGCACCGTCTTGGGCTTGGGGGTCATGATGTCCTTGACCTTGACCCGGCTGAGCAGGTAGGCCAGCTCGTGGACCTCCAGGGCGGTGGCGTCCGAGGCGCCGGCCCGCTTCAGGTCCTTGTCGCTGACGATGCCCACCAGCTTGCCTTCCTTGATCACCGGCAGGCGTCCGATGTGGTTCTCCTTCAACAGCCTGATGGCCTGGGACATGGAGTCGTCGGGGTCGACCCCCACCAGGCGGGTGCTCATCCAGTTAATGACCAGCATGCTTTCCTCCCCCTATTGCCCGGTTCGTCGGGCCGGTGGCCTCGCCGCGCCGCCGGCCGCTCCGGCCTGTTTGCAAAATCTCGCGCAGTCTCTTCATGTTTAGCGGCTTGGGCAGCACCTCGTCCAGTCCTGTCTCGGCCAGCCCCTCCGGCCCTGGCCTGAAGCCCTGTTCTCCGGTGACCAGCAGCACCAGGGTCTCCGGGGCCAGGGCCCTGACCTTGCGCGCCAACTCCAGGCCGTCGGACTTGGGCATCCGCAGGTCGGTCAGCACCACCGGCGCGGGCTCCTCCTGGAAACACCGCCAGCCGTCCTCGCCATCGCGGGCCGACCGGCACTCGTATCCCAATCCCTCCATCACCTCCACCAGCAGGGCCCGGCACATCGGGTCATCGTCTATGATAAGGGCCGCGCGATTCATGCCTGGGCTGTCCGCCTCCGCATCCAAGCGGGCCCGCCGGGCCCGGTCGAGCTAACCGGACCTCAACATCGCCGAAAGGCGACCTGGTCCCCCTGGAAGCTGGCGTCCCAGCCCTGGCCCAGGAGCTCGCGCGCGCCCATGTGGCGCAGGCGCCAGCCGGTCTGGGGGTTGATCCCGGTCAGGCGGATGGCCTGAAAGGTCTGGCCGCTGCGGCGCAGCAGCACCACCAGGGCGCTCACCGCCAGGTCGTCGACACCCGACAGGCCGGCCAGGTCCAGGTGCAGCCAGGCGCAGCCCTGATCGCGGGTCAGGGCGGCGTGCAGATCTTCCAGCATGAAGTCCGCTTCCGCGTCGCCCTGGGCTGCCACATGGAACTCCTGGTCGCTGCGCCATACCTTAAGCCGCAGGTGCTGGTCGGGGCCGTGACGGAGACCGGGCCAACATCCCGACCCCGTGGCCCCCGGATCGTCCAACCGCAGACTCTGCGCGTTACGCCTGCCGAGCATTTTCGCCACCTCCATGGTCCGCCATTTCCGGCGGCCCTCTGCCGCCGCCACGATTTCAGCTTAATGCGGCCGGTCCAATTGTTGAATAGAAGGCAGGCCTCAAATGCCCCCGGCGAGCACCCCAAAACCCCGGGGTGGTTTACCCCAGCCCTGGGTGGTTTGCTTCAGGGCCGCTAGGCGCGCGGGTGGGGTGGATGGGGCGGGTGGAGGAAGGGCCGTGAGGGGACATCGGCCGGGGCGCCCGGGTCCCGGCTGGCGTAACCCCACCGAGATTTGGGTAAGGGCGGTGCGGGAGGGTGAAAACCCCAAGGATCCTGTCCGGCCGTGCCCGTGCATCGGCAAGGCCGTCCGTCCGGGCGTGGGCGCGCCCAAAGGCCTGGTCGGGCTGGTCAGCCCCCGCCGTCCAGGCGCCCCACCAGTTCGTCCAGGCGGGCCACGTACCCCGCCGCGCCCTCCACGCGGGGTCTCTGGGCCGGCGGGCCCACGATCCAGGTGGGGATGCCGGCGCCGATGGCCGATCTGGCCCCCAGGGGAGAGTCCTCCACGGCCAGGCCCCGGCCCGGGGGCACCCCGGCCAGATCCAGGGCTAACCGGTAGGGCCCTGGGTCGGGTTTGCCTCGGCGCACCATGTCCGCGCCCACCACGGCGGCCACCAGGCGCTCCAGGCCATGGTTGGCCAGGAACCCCCGGGCTAGCCCGGCCTGGGCCGAGGTGACCACGGCGGTGAAGACACCGCGCTCCCGCGCGGCGGCCAATAGCTCGACCGCGCCGGGCATCAAACCGGCGTGCGACTGGTACACCTCGTCCACCAGACCGTAATAGCTCAGCAAAAGCTCCAGGGGCGGCTGGATGAGCCCATGCATCTCCCGCAGGTGGTCCACGGTGTCACGCAGGGTCAGCCCCACCAGGGAGTCGAACTCGGCCTGGGAGCCGGTCGCGCCGAGCCCGTCCAGGAAACGGAAATAGACCTGGCGCATCACGGGCATGGAGTCGGCCAGGGTCCCGTCCAGGTCCATAAAGACGCCGGCCACGGGGACGCTCATGGTTCTCTCTCGATAACTAGGCGTATAGTTTAATTATATCCCGAATGGTTCCCAAAGACCAGGCCGGGGCGCTCCGGTCGGCCCGGAACCCAAAAAAGGGCTGGCCGCCCCCTTTAAATGCGTTGAAACCGGGGATAAAATTGCCCCCGCCAGCCGGCAAAGCCCGGGGGAATCCTTGACTTTGAAAATGGCCCTGGCTATAGTGGCCACAATATAATGTGGGATAGTGTAACCATGATCAACTACATCTGGGGATTCTTCCAGCAGGGCCCGCCGGTTTTCCAGTCGCAATCCGCCCTGGGCGGGGGCGGCGGCACCGATGTCTGGCAGATGATGGTGAACGCCGGCTTCGTGGTGCAACTGGTGCTCCTGATGCTCATCTCCTTCTCGGTGCTGAGCTGGGCGGTCATCCTGTCCAAGTTCCGGACCATCCGGGCGGCCCAGAAGCAGGACCTGGAGTTCCAGGAGGTGTTCTGGCACGCCGGCTCGCTCTCGGCGGCCTTCAACCAGACCAAGCACCTGGTGATGAGCCCCATGGCCCTGGTCTTCCGCCTGGGCTACGGCGAGTTGGGCAAGGTGATGCGCATGCAGGCCAGCGACGGCCCGGAGCAGGCCCACATCGCCAAGGGCGTGATCGAGAACCTGCAACGCTCGCTGAACCGGGGAATGGCCGCCGAGTCCACGCGTCTGGGGCGGGCGGTGACCTTCCTGGCCACCTGCGCCAACACCGCGCCCTTCATCGGCCTTTTCGGCACGGTCTGGGGCATCATGGACGCCTTCCGCTCCATCGGCGCCACCGGCGCGGCCAACCTGGCCACCGTGGCCCCAGGCATCGCCGAGGCCCTGGTGGCCACGGCCACCGGCCTTTTCGCGGCCATACCGGCGGTGGTGTTCTACAACCACTTCAACCGGCGCATCCAGGTGCTGGAGGCGGAGATGGCCTCCTTCACCCAGGATTTCCTCAACCTGGTGGAACGCGACCTGATGCGCCGCCAGGGCCCCGCCGAGGATGCGGTGCGCCCGGGCGAGCCCAGGGGCTAGGAGGCCGCCGTGGCTGGGGTGAACACGGGCAAGGGCCGCTTCATGGGCGAGATCAACGTGGTCCCGCTGGTGGACGTCATGTTGGTGCTCCTCATCATCTTCATGGTCACGGCGCCCATGATGGTGCAGGGCCTGGACGTCAAGCTGCCCGAGACCGACGCCGGCACCCTCAAGCAGTCCGACGAGTTGCTCATGCTCACCGTGACCAAGGAGGGGCAGGTCTTTCTGGATGAGTTCCAGGTGGGCATGGAGGGCCTGTCGGACAAGCTGGCCGGCATCACCGCCCGCAAGCCCCAGACCAAGGTCTACCTGCGGGCCGACAAGGACGTGCCCTATGGCGTGGTGGTGCAGGTGATGGCCCAGGCCCGCAAGGCCGGCGTGGCCAACCTGGGCATGGTCACCGAACCCGAA
>JAKAGJ010000335.1 GCA_021815655.1 Deltaproteobacteria bacterium
GTGGCATTCAGGCCGCGCTGGATCTGGGCACCGCCGGCTTCAAGGTCTACCTGGTGGACAAGGCCCCGACCATCGGCGGCCACATGGCCCAGCTCGACAAGACCTTTCCCAGCAACGACTGCTCCATGTGCATCGAATCGCCCAAGTTCGTGGAGTGCAGCCGGCATCCCAACATCGAGATCATGACCTATACCGAGGTCGAGAGCGTGGAGGGCCAGGCCGGCGACTTCAAGGTGACCCTGCACAAGAAGCCGCGCTACATCATCGAAAACAAGTGCACGGGCTGCACGGTCTGCGTGGAATATTGCCCGGTGGCCTATCCCGACCAGTTCAACCAGAAGATATCGAGCAATAAGGCCGTCCACATCTATTTCGCCCAAGCCATCCCGCTAAAGCCCTATATCGACGAGAGCTGCCTCTATCTCAAGGACGGCAAGTGCGGGATATGCAAGTCGGTTTGCAAGACCAACGCCATCGACTTCAACCAGACCGGCGATAAGGTCGAAGTGAAGGTGGGAGCCATCATCCTGGCCCCTGGCTTCAAGCCCTTCGACCGCCGCCTGCGCGATGACTACCACTACGGCGAGTACGCCAACGTGGTGACCAGCATGGACTACGAGCGCCTCCTTTGCGCCACCGGGCCCTACGAGGGCGAGATACTACGCGCCTCCGACCGGAGGCACCCCCACAAGATCGCCTGGATCCAGTGCGTGGGCTCCAGTCGGGTCACCCCGGGCGACAACAGCTATTGCTCGGCGGTCTGCTGCACCTACACCCAGAAGCAGGTCATCCTGACCAAGGATCACGACGCGGAGGCCCGCTGCGTCATCTTCCACAACGACATCCGCGCCCATGGCAAGGACTTCGAGCGCTTTTTCCAGCGCACCGGGAATCTGCCCGACGTCAGTTTCATTCGCAGCTACGCCTCGGTGACGCGCGAGGACCCCGAGACCAGAAACGTCTTCATCCGCTACGCCACGCCCGACCAGGGTGTCAAGGAAGAAGAGTTCGACATGGTGGTGCTCTCCGTGGGCCTGGCCCCGCCGGCCAGCCATGAGCAGCTGGCCGACACCTTCGGCATCGAGCTCAACGCCCACGGCTTCTGCCGTACCAACCCCTTCAACCCCATGCAGACCACGCGCGCCGGTGTTCTTGTCAGCGGGGCCTTCCAGGGGCCGGTGGACATCCCGGAATCGGTTATGAGCGCCTCCGGGGCCGGCTCACAGTGCGGCCAGATCCTCTCCTATCGGCGCGGCAAGCTGGCCAAGGAGAGGGTCTACCCCGCGGAGAGGGACGTCTCCCTGGAGGAGCCGCGCATCGGCGTCTATGTCTGCCATTGTGGGGCCAATATCGGTCGTATCGTCGACGTGCCCTCCACGGTGGCATACGCGCGCAGCCTGCCGGGGGTGGTGCACGCCGAGGATAACCTCTTCATCTGCTCCACCGAGGCGGCGGCCATGCTGGCCAAGGACATCAAGGAGCGCGGCCTGAACCGGGTGATCGTGGCCGCCTGCACCCCGCGCACCCACGAGCCTCTCTTCCGCGACACCCTGCGCGAGGCGGGCATCAACCAATACTACTACGACATGGCCAACATCCGGGAGCACTGCTCCTGGGTGCACTCCAAGGAAAAAGAGGCGGCCACGGCCAAGGCCAAGGACATCATCCGCATGTCGGTGGCCCGCTCGCGCTTCCTCGAGCCCTTGCGGGAATTCGACCTGCCGGTTGACAAGCGGGCACTGGTGGTGGGAGGAGGCATCGCCGGCCTGACCGGCGCGCTTAGCATCGCCGAGCAGGGGCACGAGGTCCACCTGGTGGAGAAGGAGGCCCAACTGGGGGGCATGGCGCGCCGCATCACATACACCTTGGAAGGCGCCGACGTGCAGGGCTATCTGCGCGAGCTGATCCGTCGGGTCCATCAGAACCCCCTGATCCACCTGTACACCAATGCCACGGTCCTGGAGGCCAAGGGCTATGTGGGCAACTTCACCACCAAGGTGCAGTCCGACCGCGGGGTCCTGGAGATCAAGCACGGGGCCACGCTCATCGCGGTGGGGGCTGACGCCTACGGGCCCCGAGAATACCTCTATGGCCAGGACGGGAGGGTGCTGACCAACCTGGAACTGGAGGAGAAGCTGGCCGGTGGCGACGAGGCCGTACTGGGCGCCGAGAACGTGGTGATGATCCAGTGCGTGGGTTGCCGCAACCAGGACCGCAGCTACTGCAGCCGTATCTGCTGCGGCCACTCCATAAAGAACGCCCTCAAGCTCAAGGAGCTTAACCCCCAGGCCAGCATCTACATCCTATTCCGCGACATGCGCACCTATGGCTTCCGCGAGGACTACTACCGCGAGGCCTCCAGCAAAGACGTGAAGTTCATCCGCTACAAACCCGAGGCTCCACCCCTGGTGGAGGCGGTTGAGGAGGACGGCCGCGGCTTCCTGCGGGTCAGTCTCCAAGACTACATTCTGGGCCAGGAGCTGGTCATCGACGCCGACCTGCTGGCCCTGGCGGCGGCGGTGGTCCCGCCGGCCAGCGCCAAGGAAATCTCGCAGATGTTCAAGGTTTCCTTGGGTGCGGACGGTTTTTTCCAGGAGGCCCACGTCAAGCTCCGGCCAGTGGATTTCGGAGCCGAGGGCGTATACCTGTGCGGCGCGGCCCACTACCCAAAGCACATCTCCGAGACCATCAGCCAAGCCTACGGCGCGGCTGGTCGGGTGCTGACCTTGCTGGCCAACGAAACGGTGGTGGCCTCGGGCTCGGTCTGCGCGGTGGACGAGCACAGATGCATCGGCTGCCAGGCCTGCGCCGTGGCCTGTGCCTTCGGGGCCATCGAGATGGCCGAAACCAAGCAGGGCCAGAAGGCCCGGGTGATCCCGGTGCTCTGCAAGGGAGACGGCCTGTGCAACGCCAAATGCCCCACCGGGGCCATTCAGTTGAAGCACTACACCGACGAGGAACTGCTGGGCCAGATCAAGGCCGGCCTGCGGGACCGCGCCTGAGCGGCGGATCGGCGGAAAAGCCAACACGCGGAGGTTGCATAGCCATGAGCTCTGATTCCCGCTTCACGCCCAAAATCCTGGGCATCATCTGCAATTGGTGCTGCTATGGCGGCGCGGACCTCTGCGGGGTTTCCCGCTTTCAATACCCACCCTACATCCGTCTGATAAGGGTGATGTGCTCGGCCAGGGCGGACCTGCGCCACATCTTCGAGGCCTTCCTGAACGGCGCGGACGGCATGTTCGTGGGCGGCTGCCACCTGGATGACTGCCACTACATCACTCATGGCAATTATGAAGCCCTAAGCATGGTTAGGCTGGCGGGCAAGCTGCTGGAACACATTGGCGTGAACCCCAAAAGACTTAGGATCGAATGGGTATCGGCGGGCGAAGGAATCCGGTTCGCCAACATTATGAATGAATTCAGCTCAGAAGTTGAAAGGCTGGGACCGCTTGGCAAAAGCGAAGGAATTGAACTATCTGAACTTACTTCAAGAATTCAAATGGTTGTCAATCTGATTCCATACATCAAGATGTCAAAACGAGATAAACTGGCTTTGCACCTCCGCGACAATCCAACCGCATATGATGAACTCTACACCAAGGAAGAGATCGACCAACTGCTAAGCGAAGTTCCCTCTTTTGAAATTGATAAGGACAAATGCCAAGCTTGTATGATTTGCCTAAAAAAATGCCCTGTGGATGCGATTGTAGGGGGCAAGAAACAGGTACATTTCATCTCCCAGGACAAGTGCATCAAATGCGGTACTTGCCTGGCCGCCTGTCCGCCACGCTTTGGGGCAATAAGGCAAACCTCGGCCTGATTTGGATGATTATCTTCTCTCGGCCAACAGGCTGTTGAAAAACAGCCTGTTGGCGTGCCAAGAACGGCCCACCAAAAAGCGCGGGCTCTTATAGCCAAGCTTTTTGGGAGAGCTAGCCGAATTGATTTCGGCTAACTCGAGTTGAAAAAGTCCATGGACGGACTTTTTCAACACCCTGCTCATATGATTCGTGCGAGTTGGCGTGTCCGGGCAGGCGCCGCACCGCGCCTTCAGTGGGTCGCCCTTGAGCAGGAGCCGC
>JAKAGJ010000336.1 GCA_021815655.1 Deltaproteobacteria bacterium
GCCCTCGGTCCCCAAGCTTCGGCGCTGGGCCATCAACCTGGGGCTCACCGCCCTCAACACCCTGGTGCTCACGGCGCTCTTCGGCACGGCCATCCTGGCCACCGCCCAGTACGTGACCACCAACAGCCTGGGCGCCCTAAACCACCTGGGTGCCCGGGGCCTGCCCCACGGCCTCAGGGTGCTGCTGACCGTGGTCTTCATGGACTTCATGCTCTACGTCTGGCACCTCTTGAACCACGAGGTGCCCCTTATGTGGCGCTTTCACCGCGTGCACCACACGGACCTGAACATGGATGTCTCCACGGCCACCCGCTTCCACATCGGCGAGCTGTCGCTGTCGGCCATCATCAAGATCGGCCTCATCTACCTGATCGGCGCCGACCCCTTGAGCGTTATCATCTTCGAGTCCAGCCTGGTACTCTGCGCCCAGTTCCACCACTCCAGTCTGCGCGTGCCAGCCTGGTTGGAGCGGGCCTGGTGGGTGCTCTTTGTGCCGCCCTCCATGCACCGCATCCACCACTCGGTAAAGATAAGGGAGCGCAACAGCAACTACGGCACCATCTTCTCGCTGTGGGACCGCGTCATGGGCACCCTGGTGGCCGGGGTGGACCAGGACGGCATCAGGATCGGCGTGGGCGGGCACTTCGACCAGGGCAAGCTGGGCCTGGGCCGGCTCCTGGTGATGCCCTTCAGCCGCTACGTGAGGTAGCCCGCCAGACTCGCACCCATCCCCAGACCAGGAGGCCCACATGATGCTCAAGGCCCTGTTCTCGGCGGCCCGGGATATGACCCCCGACCAGGCCAGGGCCTTCATGGCCAGCCGCCGCGAGGACCAGTACACCCTCTTGGACGTGCGCCAGACTGGTGAGTACGAGCGCGCCCACATCCCCGGGGCCAGGCTTATCCCGCTGCCCGAGCTGAGCAGCCGCTTCGGCGAGCTGGACCCGCTAAAGCCCGTGATCGCCTATTGAGCCTCGGGCGGGCGCAGCCGGGCGGCTGCCGAGATGTTGGCGGGGCGCGGGTTCCAGGAGGTCTATTCCCTGGCCGGGGGCATCAAGGCCTGGGAGGGCCTTACGGCGGCCGGGCCGGTGGAGCGGGGCCTGGGCCTGCTCAGCGGCCGGGAGGACCGCGCTCAGCTGCTGGTCATCGCTTTTGGCCTGGAGTCGGGTCTGGTCGCGTTTTATCGCCAGGCCCAGCCCCTGGCCGGCGACCGGCGGGCCGGGGATCTGTGCCAACGCCTGGCCCAGGCGGAGGAGCGCCACCAGGATATGGTCTACGGGCTTTACCGCCAGGCGGCGCCGGCAGGCCTGGAGCGCGCCGAGCTGGCGCGGCGGGCCACGGCCCTGGTGATGGAGGGAGGCGAGGAGGTGCCCCAGGCCCTGGCGCGGCTCTTCCCCCAGGGCTTCGGCGCGGCGGAGCTTTTGGAGACGGCCATGGGCATCGAGGCCCAGGCCCTGGACCTGTACCTGCGCATGTCCCACAAGCTCACTGACGAGCCCGCCCGCCAGGCGCTTTATGACCTGGCTCAGGAGGAGAAGGCCCATCTGGCGGCCTTGGGCGGGCTCTTGGAGCAAGTTACCCGGGGCGAGCCGGTTTAGCTCCCTAGTCCCGCCAACAATCGCGCGTGCAGGTTGTCGAAGCCGCCGTTGCTCATCACCAGGCACAGGTCGCCGGGCCTCAACTCTTGGAGCAGGGCCTCCAGCAGGGCCTCGCTATCGGCATAGGCCTGGGCCGCCAGGCCGCGCCGGACCAAGGCCTGAGCCAGGCGGGCCGAGGAGAAGCGCTCCGCCGGGGCCAAGTCCTCCACGCCGGGGGGCTCGCGCAGGAATACCAGGTCGGCCCTGTCAAAGGCCGAGGCGTACTCATCCTGGAAGAAGGCGCGCTTGGAGGTGTTGGTGCGCGGCTCGAAGACCGCCACCAAGCGCCCCTGGCCAGGCCGCCAGCCGGGCAGGCCGAAGCCCTTGACCGCGGCCACGGTCTCGCGCACCGCCGTGGGATGATGGGCGAAGTCATCCACCACCAGCACTCCGCCGGACCGGCCCCGCACTTCCTGGCGGCGGCGCACCCCACCGAAGCTGGCCTGCAAGGCCGCCGCCCGCGCCGGCTCCAGGCCGGCGGCCACCAGGGCGGCGCAGGCCGCCGTGGTGTTCAGGGCGTTGTGCTCGCCGGCCAGGGACGAGATGAAATCCAACTCCAGCCCCGCCGGGGTGCGCACCCGGAGCCGGGCTCCGCCCTGGGGGGCCGGCCGCGCGGCCAAAAGCCGCCAGGCGCAATTGTCCCCCTGGCCGTAGGTGAGCACCGGGCAGCGGGCCGATCGGGCGCGGGCCAGCACCTCGGGGCTGTCCCCCCAGGCCAGCAGCAGGCCGTCGGCGGGCAGGGCGGTGGCCAGCATGTCAAAGGCCCGGCGCACGGCGTCCATGTCGGCGTAGATGTCGGCGTGGTCGAACTCGCAGCTGCTCAGGATGGCGACGCGCGGCCGGTAGTGCACGAACTTGGGGCGCTTGTCAAAAAAGGCCGTGTCGTACTCGTCGCCCTCCACCACGAAATGGGCGCCGGCGCCGTCGGCGAAATTTTGCCCGCCCTCCAGCATGATGCCGCCCACCATAAATCCCGGGTCCAGGCCAGCGCGCATCAGCGAGCTGGCGATAATGGCCGTGGTGGTGGTCTTGCCGTGGGTGCCGGCCACCACGATGGAGGTTTTCTGGGCGATGAAGAAGCGGGCCAGGGCCTGGGGCAGGGACAGGTAGGGAATGCCGGCGGCGGCCAGGGCCATGGCCTCGGGATTGTCGCGGCGGATGACGTTGCCCACGATCACCAGGTCGGGCCGGGGTTCCAGATTGGCGGCGTCGTAGCCTTGGGCCACCTGTATGCCCAAGTCGGCCAGGAAAGTGGACATGGGCGGGTAGAGGGGTTGGTCCGAGCCGCGCACCAAGAGCCCCCGCCGTTTGAGCGCGCCGGCCAGGGCGCCCATGGCCACGCCGCCGATGCCCATGAGGTGGACGGAGGAAATGTGTTCGGGCGCGGTGTTAAGGGCGGGGTCTAGCTGCATGGGGTTGCCTCGGCAAAGTGGTCACGGCGCCCGCGGGCCAGGACGGCCCGCCCGGCCGCGCCGGCGCGGCAGGAAGCCCAGCCGCCATTAATTTGCGGCTGGGCGCTGCTGTCATGGCCATGGACGGTCATGACAGCAGGGATAGACCCCATGGCCACGCCGCCGATGCCCATGAGGTGGACGGAAGAAATGTGTTCGGGCGCGGTATTGAGGGCGGGGTCTAGGGATGGCTGCGGGGTCATGGCATCACCGGCTGCTGAATATAAGATTTGGTCAGGTCTTATGCCTGGAACCCCAGCAATGGCCAGGCCAGCTCGTGCACCCGTCGCCGGAAGGCCTTGATCTTGTCATTGCCGCGCCCCAGAGCCACGCGGTTGGTCAAGAGCACCAGGCCGCGGTTGCTCTGGGGGTGCCACCACAGGCTGGTGCCCGTGAAGCCCAGGTGCCCCACGGTGCCGGGCGGTGCGTTGGGGCCAGCCTGGCTGTCAACGCCGCTGGGGGTGTCAAAGCCCGGGGTGCGGCTGGAGCCAGGGGTGGCGGCGTCCAGGCTGAAAAGCCTTTGCACCGCCTCGGCGGGCCAGGGGCCCTGGCCCTGGGCGGCGCGGCACAGGGCGTCCATCACCGCCGCCACCTCCAGCGCCCCGCCAAACAGCCCCGCCTGCCCCGCCACTCCACCCAGGCTGTAGGCGTTTTCATCCTCCACCTGGCCATGCACCAACGGCCGTCCGGGCAGCGGGCCGCAGGGCGCGATGCGTTCCAAGGGCCAGGCCGGTGGCTGGCCTAAAGGCAGATAGCGGGGGCCGTCCACCTCCAGGGCGCCGTGGGCCCGCGCCAGCAGGTCCGGCAAGGGCCGGTTGCCCACCCGCTCCAGGATCAGCCCCAAAAGCAGATAGCCCAGGTCGCTGTACAGGGCTTGGCTGCCCGGGGCATGGGCCAGGGGGTCGTTCATGAGCATGGAGAGCAACAACCCGCGGCGCATGATGGGCGGGCTCTGTTCCAGCACCTGAAAGAAAGGCCGGTAAGCCGCGTAG
>JAKAGJ010000337.1 GCA_021815655.1 Deltaproteobacteria bacterium
AGGCCGGCCAGATACTGGCCCAGGCCCAGAAAGAGGCCCAGGAGGTACTGGACAAGGCCCGCGGCGAGGCCGACAAGCAGATGAAACAACTCCAGTCCTCCCTGGAAATCGCCGCCAGTCAGTTCGTCACCGAGCTGAAACGGCTGATCGAGAAGAATCTGCTGACCATACCTTTGCAGGAGAAGCTCAAGGGCGACCTGGGCGACCCCGACTTCCTCAAGAAGCTGATGGCCGGCTTCGTGCAGGCCTATGCCGCCGACCCCCAGCACAAGGACATCCGCCTGCTGCTGCCCGCTGGCGCCTCCGACGACCTGTGGAAGTTCGCCACCCAGCTTCTGGCCAAGCACTATGGCGGCGGCCAGTCCGGTGATGACCTGGCCATCAAGATGGACGCCCAGGGCCTGAGCTTCGGCTTCATGGTCAACCGGGCCGACGGCAACGTTCGCCTGGACTTCTCCGACGAGGCCTTCCTCAACTTGTTCCTGGGCTACCTGAGCGGCCGCTTCCGCGAGCTGTTCAAGACCATCGACCTGGGGCAGACGGCCCGTCGATGAAGTACTACTTCCTGGCCACCTACCTGCCCGAGGTTCAGCGGGAGGACAGGAAGCTGCGCTATTCCCTGGGGGACCTCCTGGAGGACCGCGGGCAGATGGCCCCCCAGGACCGGCGGGAGATCGACTTGGTCCTCCTGGGCCGCGACGTGCTGCTACTGGAGCAACTCCTGGCCGGCCGCGAGCCCAGCCTGGCGCACACCCTGCACCCGGCCGAGTTCTGGCGCGAGCAGATCAGGTCGCCCCAGGAGGGTCCCCAGTTCCTGCTGGACTTCCTGGGCTCCCTGAACTCCGGCCAGTTCGGCCCGCGCGAGGTGGACCGCCTCTGGGATGCCTACTTCGAGCACGTGCTGGCCGTGAGCGGCAATGCCTTCCTCAAGGGCTACATCCGCTTCGAGCGCGACCTGCGCAACATCCTGGCCGCGGCCCGCGCCCGCAAGCTGGGCCTGCCGGTGGCCGAGCAACTGGTGGGCACCGGCGACATGGTGGACCTCCTGACCCGCTCCAACGCCGAGGACTTCGGCCTGGGCCGCGAGTTGCCCTGGCTGGAGAAGATGCTGTCGGCCGCCGAGCCAGCGGAGATGCAGGACCTCCTGGAGCAGGTCCTTTGGAGTTATTTGAGCGACAACACGGGGCAAGACCCCTTTGCCTTCAGCGCCATCCTGGCCTATCTGCTCAAGCTTGAGCTGCTGGAAAGGCGGCTTGGCCTGAGCAATGAGGCGGGTATGGACCTGGTTCGCAACCTGGAGGGCGCCTAACATGGGCATGGGACGGGTGGTAGCGGCCTACGGAAACATGGTGACCGTCTCGTTCGACGAGAGCGTGCGGCAGAACGAGGTGGCCTACATCATGGCCACCGACGGCACCAAGCTTAAAAGCGAGGTGATCCGGGTGCGCGGGGACCAGTGCAACGTGCAGGTCTTCGAGGACACCCGCGACATCCGGGTGGGCGACGAGGTGGAGTTCACCGGCGACCTGCTGGTGGTGGAGCTGGGGCCGGGGCTTTTGGAGCAGATATACGACGGCCTGCAGAACCCCCTGCCCAAGCTCTCGGAGGCCACGGGGCACTTCCTCAAGCGCGGCGTCTACTTCGAGGCCCTGGACCGCGCCAAGCGCTGGGACTTCACGCCCACGGCCAAGGTGGGCGACACGGTGGAGGCCGGCGCGGTGCTGGGCAGCGTGCCCGAGGGCAAGTTCCAGCACCAAATCTTCGTGCCCTTCAACTTCATCGGCCGGGCCGAGATAGTGCGCATCTCTCCCAAGGGCCTCTACACCGTGGCCGAGGCCATCGCCGAGGTCAAGGACGAGGCCGGCCAGGTGCGCGAGATCAGCATGGTGCAGCGCTGGCCCATCAAGATCCCCCTGCGCCAGTACCAGGAGCGCCTGCTGCCCGACCAGCCCCTGGTCACGGGCTGCCGCATCATCGACTCCTTCTATCCGGTGGCCAAGGGCGGTACGGCCTGCATCCCCGGCCCCTTCGGCTCGGGCAAGACCGTCTTGCAGCAGATCATCAGCCGCTACGCCGACGTGGACATCATCATGGTGGCCGCCTGCGGCGAGCGCGCCGGCGAGGTGGTGGAAACCCTGCGCGAGTTCCCCCACCTGGAGGATCCCTACACCGGGCGCACCCTGATGGAGCGCACGGTCATCATCTGCAATACCTCCTCCATGCCCGTGGCCGCCCGCGAGGCTTCCATCTATACGGCCATCACCATCGGCGAGTACTACCGCCAGATGGGCCTGCATGTGCTCATCCTGGCCGACTCCACCAGCCGCTGGGCCCAGGCCCTCCGCGAGATGAGCGGACGCCTGGAGGAGATCCCCGGCGAGGAGGCCTTCCCGGCCTACCTGCAATCGCGCATCGCCGAGTTCTATGAGCGCGCCGGCTTCGTGCGCCTGAACGACGGCCGCACCGGCTCGGTCTCGGTGATCGGCACCGTCTCGCCGGCCGGCGGCAACTTCGAGGAGCCGGTGACCCAGGGCACCCTGGCCGTGGTCGGCGCCTTCCTGGGGCTCACCTGGGCCCGCTCCAACGCGCGGCGCTTCCCGGCCATCGACCCGCTCATCTCCTGGTCCAAATACCTTGACCAGATGCGGGCCAGCCTGGACAAGGTCGACCCCCAGTGGCTGGCCATGCTCAAGGACGCCCAGGGGCTGATCTTCGAGGGCAACGAGGTCAAGAAGCGCATGGACGTGGTGGGCGAGGAAGGCACCTCGCTGGCCGACTTCATCGTCCACCTGAAGGCCGAGTTCCTGGACTCGGTCTATCTCCAGCAGAACGCCTTCGACCCCGTCGACGCCTTCAATACCATGGAGCGCCAGGCCTACACCTTCAAGACCATCTTCAAGGTGCTGGGCATGGACATCTCCGCCAAGGACAAGGACGACGCCCGCGACATCTTCTTCCGTCTGTCGGCCCTGTTCAAGAACTGGAACGCCTCGGCCTGGCAAGGCGAGGACTTCCGGCGCTACGAGGCACAGATCAACGAATTCGTGAGGGGCTAGGCCGTGAGAGAGATCATTACCAAGATCGACGAGATCACCGGCAACATCGCCACCTTGAAAGCCTCGGGCGTGGGCCTGGGCGAGTTGGCGATGATCCAGTCGCCGGGCAAGAGCACCCTGGGCCAGGTTATCAGCCTGAGCGGCGGCAGCGTCACCGTGCAGGTCTTCGGCGGCACCAAGGGCATCTCCACCAGCGACCAGGTGCGCTTTTTGGGCCACCCCATGCGGGTCAACTTCGGCACGTCCCTGCTGGGCCGCATCTTTAACGGCTCCGGCGCACCCATCGACGGAGGCCCCGAGCCCGTGGAGGAGGAGATCGCCATCGGCGGCCCCTCCTTCAACCCGGCCAACCGCGTCATCCCCAAGCAGATGATCCGCACCAACATCCCCATGATCGACGTCTTCAACTCACTGGTGGTGAGCCAGAAGCTGCCCATCTTCTCCATCCCCGGCGAGCCCTACAACCAGCTTCTGGCCCGGGTGGGCATGCAGGCCGAGGCCGACATCATCATCCTGGGCGGCATGGGGCTCAAGTTCGACGACTACACCTTCTTCAAGCGCACCTTCGAGGAATCGGGCGTGATGAACCGCGTCATCATGTTCATCCACCTGGCCTCCGACCCGGTGGTGGAGTGCCTCCTGGTGCCGGACATGGCCCTCGCCGTGGCCGAGCGCTTCGCCGAGGCCGGCAAGCGCGTGCTGGTGCTGCTCACCGACATGACCAACTTCAGCGACTCGCTCAAGGAGATATCCATCTCCATGGAGCAGATCCCCTCCAACCGCGGCTACCCGGGCGACCTCTATTCCCAGCTCGCCTCGCGCTATGAGAAGGCCGTGGACATCGAGGGTTCGGGCGACATCACCATCCTGGCCGTGACCACCATGCCCGGTGATGACGTCACCCACCCCATCCCGGACAACACCGGCTACATCACCGAGGGGCAGTGCTACCTGCGCCACGGGGTCATCGACCCCTTCGCCTCGCTCAGCCGGCTCAAGCCGAACGGGGAGAGCAAGGCCA
>JAKAGJ010000338.1 GCA_021815655.1 Deltaproteobacteria bacterium
TCTATCTTTGGCTGCATGGGCCTACTCGCCTGCGAGGACGTCTGTCCCCGCCAGATACCCCTGCAAGACCAATTGGGCATCCTGCGCCGCAAGATGGGCTTCATTGGCCTGAAAAACATCTTTAAACGCAAGGCCTAGCCGATCTCAGCCCGGCCTGGCCCTCCCCGCCCCGCGCCTCGCTCCCAAGAGGCGCGGGGCGTACTCTTTGGGGCAACGCGGGCCCCGCCTATAATCTGTTGACAACCACGCGGAACCTGGCATATTTTTGCAGCAGTGCGCTGAAAAAACGGGCGCTTGGGCCGCCCAGTCCGCGAAAGGCTTCATAACCGACGTGAGCATAGCCGATCATCCCATGAACGTGGTGCTCTCCCCCGAGCGGATACAGGCCCGGGTGGCCGAACTGGGGCGCCAGATCTCGGCGGACCTGGGCGACCAGCCGGTGCTGGTGGGGGTACTCAAGGGCGCCTTCGTCTTCCTGGGCGACCTGGCCCGGGCCATGACCGTGCCGGTGCAGGTGGATTTTTTGCGCGTGGCCTCCTACGGCGGTTCCAGCGTCTCCTCGGGGCGCATCGAGCTGACCAAGGCCCCGGAGTTGAACCTCAAGGGACGGGCCGTGGTGCTGGTGGAGGACATCGTGGACACCGGGCGCACCGTGGCCTGGCTCAAGCAGCACATGGCCAGCCTAGGGCCCAGCCAGGTCAAGGTTTGCTCGCTTATCGACAAGCCTGAGCGCCGCGAGGTGGAGCTGAGCATCGACTACGTGGGCTTCCACGTGCCCCAGGGCTTCCTGGTGGGCTACGGGTTGGACTTCAACGAGGACTTCCGCCACCTGCCCGGGGTCTATGAGCTTCAGGTGAATCACTAACCGGCCGGGGATTTGGGGCTGATACCATGATCGTGCAGTGCCAGAATTGCCAGACCAAGTTCCGGTTGGATGAGAGCAAGATACCCGCCGCCGGCTCCTGGGTGCGCTGCGGCAAGTGCCAGGACGTATTCCAGGTGCTGCCCCCGGCCCCGCCCCAGGCCCCGGCCCCCGCCGCGGCCGCCGAACAGGACCAGACCCTGGAGCTGGACCGCGGCACCCCGCGCCAGGCCCGCGCCGCCGAGGAGGCCGCCGACTTCGGCCTGGACGTGGATGCCCCCCGCCCCCGCGGCAAGGCCCAACCCCAGGCCAGGGGCCGGGGGCGCGGCTTCAAGATCATCTTCTGGCTCCTGGCCATCATCCTGCTCCTGGTCATCGTGGCCGCCGGCGGCCTGGTGACCCTGGACCGCCTGGGGCTCTCGCCCAAGCTGGTGGACCGCTTCCGCACCGTGCCGGGCTTTAGCCTCCTGCTGTCCTCGGCCGGCGCCGGCAAGGCCGCCAAGCCGGCGGCCGAGGCCGAATACCAGGGCCTGTTGCTCAACCAGGTGCGCGGCTACTTCCGGGTGAACCAGGCTGCCGGGCGCCTGTTCATCATCCAGGGCCTGGTGGAAAACCAAGGCCAACAGGAGCGGGCCGCGGTGATGGTGCGCGGGCGCCTCACCGACAGCCAGGGCCAGGTGGCCCGGCAGGAGGTGGTCTACGCCGGCCAGGCCTTCAACCCCGATGAGCTGCAACAGATGCCCCTGGCCGAGATGCTGGCCCGCCTGAACAAGCCGGAGGCGCCCGATGGCGGCAAGTTGGCGATCAAGCCCGGGGCCACCCTGCCCTTCATGATCGTATTCGCCAACCTGCCAACCAACCTGGCGGAGTTCACCGCCGAGGTGGTGGGTTCCGAGGCCGCCGCCCCGCCGCCCGCCGGGCGCTAGCCAGTCAAACAACCCCGCGCCGAGGGGGCCGTGGCCGCCAGCATCTTCAAAAACCGTCTGGTGGCGGGCATAGCCTTGGCCCTGCTGGTCCTGGGCGGTGGCACCGCCGGCTACATGCTCATCGAGGGCTGGAGCCTGCACGACGCCCTGTTCATGACCGTCACCACCGTGACCACCGTGGGTTACGGCGAGGTTCACCCGCTCAGCTACAACGGACGCACCTTCAGCATGCTCCTGATCCTGGGGGGCGTGGGGGTGGTGCTGTACATCCTCACCATGCTCACCCAGGTGGTGGTGGAAGGCAAGCTGCGCGAGGTGATGGGGAGAAGGAGCTTGGAACGCAAGATTCGCTCCCTAAGGGGGCATTACATTATCTGCGGATATGGCCGCATCGGCGCCCTGGTGGCCGACATGCTGCGCGAGCAGGGCGTGGAGCTGGTGGTCATCGAAAGCGACGAGCAGATCACCCGCCGCCTGGGCCAGGAGGGCATCCACTACGTGCTGGGCTCGGCCACCGAGGACGAGAGTCTCCTGGAGGCGGGCATCGAGCGGGCCAAGGGCCTGGTGGCCACGGTCAGCTCCGATGCCGACAACGTCTATATCGTGCTCACCGCCAAGGGCATCCACCCCGACCTGTTGATTATCGCCCGGGCCACCGAGCCCGGCTCGGAGCGCAAGCTTAAACGGGCCGGGGCCGACAAGGTGGTCTCGCCCTACTTCATCGGCGCCCGGCGCATCGCCCAGACGGTGCTGCGCCCCTCGGTGGCCGACTTTGTGGACCTCACCTTCCACAGCACCGATCTGGCCTTGCGCATGGAGGAGGTACAGGTGGGCATGGGCAGCGAGCTGGTGGGGGTCAGCCTCAAGGACTCGGGCATCCGCCAGAAGCTGGACCTGATCGTGCTGGCCGTCAAAAGGCCTGACGACCGCATGATCTTCAACCCGCCGGCCGAGACGGTCATCGAGCAGGGCGACACCCTCATCGCCTTGGGCTCCCAGGCCTCCATGCAAAAGCTGGAGCGGCTGCTGGGCGGCAAGGGCGAATAGGCCTTACATAAGTCCTCGGTACAACCCACCGTCTATGAGGTAGCTGGCGCCGGTGATGTAGCTGGCCCGCTCCGAGGCCAAAAACACCGCCAGGTCGGCCATCTCCTGGGGCCGGCCGATGCGCCCCAGGGGTATGCCGGCCACGGCCTGTTCAAGCGCCTGCTCCCGGGTGATGCCCTGGGTCTGGCTGCGGTGGGCCAGCAGCTCCTCCACCCGCTCGGTGAGTATCCAGCCCTGGCAGATGTTGTTCACGGTGATGCCGTTTTTGCCCACCTCGTCGGCCAGGGTCTTGGCCCAGCCGATCACCGCCGCCCGGATGCTGTTGCTTAGAATCAGGCCGTTCAGGGGCTGCTTGACCGAGACGGAAGTCAGGTTGACGATGCGCCCCCAGCCCTGGGCCAGCATGGCCGGCAGGGCGCCGCGGGCCATTTCCTGGGCCGAAAGCAGGGTCAGGCGCACGGCCTTGAGCCAGTCATCTTCGCTGAAGTCCGCGAAGCCGCCGGCCGGCGGGCCGCCGGCGTTGTTCACCAGGATATCCAGACGCCCCAGCTCCCGGGCCGCCTGGCGGCAGAAGGCCTGGCCCGCCCCGGCCTGGCTCAGGTCCACGGCCCGGGTCAGCACCTTGACCCCGTGGGCCGCCGCGATCTCGGCGGCCAAGGCCTGCAAGGCCGCGCCACTCCGCGCGCACAGGGCCAGATGGCAGCCCTCCGCCGCCAGGCCCAGGGCCACGGCCCGGCCCAGGCCCTTGCTGGCCCCGGCCACGCAGGCCACGCGGTTGGCTATGCCCATGTCCATGGAAGTCCTCCAATGCCTAAGGTGTGCTGTGTTGGATATAACCTGACAGAGTAGGCCATCATAGTTGGTTCGCTATTCCCCCACCCTCGCGCAGGGCCTGCAAGCTCACCAGGCGGGCGTAGATGCCCTGCAGAGCCATCAAATCCTCGTGGCTGCCCTGCTCGGCGATGCGCCCCTTGTGCAGCACCAGGATGCGGTCGGCGTGGCGCACCGTGGTCAGGCGGTGGGCCACCACCAGGCTGGTGCGGCCGGCCATGACCCTGGGCAGGGCCTGCTGGATCAGGCGCTCCGACTCGGGGTCCACCGAGGAGGTGGCCTCGTCCAGCACCAGCACCCGGGGGTCGCCGGCCAGGGCCCGGGCCAGGGCAAGGAGCTGCCGCTGGCCTGAACTGAGCTTGCGGGCGCCCTCGCCCAAGCGGGTGGCCAGGCCCTGCTCCAGCCCCT
>JAKAGJ010000339.1 GCA_021815655.1 Deltaproteobacteria bacterium
GAGGGCTTCTGCTACGAAAAGCTCCCTTCCCGACGATGCCATTCATGGTTTTTTTACGGACCCGCCCTATTATGACGCCGTGCCATACGCTGATCTTTCTGATTTTTTTTATGTTTGGCTGCGTCGCACTGTCCCCTCTGGCTTGTCCCTAAATTTTAGCGACTTGCTCACTCTAAAGGACAACGAGTGCATTGTTGACGAGGTTAAAGGACAAGATCGGAAGTATTTTGAGGAGTGCATGGCCCAGGCCATGGCCGAGGGCCGGCGTATTCTGGCACCGGCTGGGGTGGGATTGGTTGTCTTCGCTCACAAGTCTACCAGCGGCTGGGAAGCCCAGCTCCAAGCCATGATAGATGCTGGTTGGACTATGACCGCCTCCTGGCCCATAGACACCGAGATGGGTACTCGCCTGCGGGCCATGAACTCAGCCGCCCTGGCCTCTTCGGTGCATCTTGTCTGTCGCCCTCGTGAGAACCCCGACGGCTCGCTTATCAACGAGGTCGGCGACTGGCGGGAGGTGCTGGCCGAGTTGCCCCGGCGCATCCACGAGTGGATGCCTCGTCTGGCCCAGGAAGGCGTGGTGGGCGCGGATGCCATCTTCGCCTGCCTGGGTCCGGCCCTGGAGGTGTTCTCGCGCTACTCGCGGGTTGAGAAGGCCAGCGGCGAGGTGGTGCCCCTGCGCGAGTACCTGGAGCAGGTCTGGGCCGCCGTGGCCAAAGAGGCCCTAAACATGATCTTCGCCGGGGCCGACGCTTCCGGCTTCGAGGAGGACGCCCGGCTCACCGCCATGTGGCTTTGGACGCTCACCACCGAGGTCAAGGGCGGCAATGGCAACGGCGCCCCGGCCGCCAGCCAGGCCGAGGACGATGACGACGCGTCCACCGGCAAGTCCATCAGCGGTTTTTCCTTGGAGTATGACGCCGCCCGCAAGATCGCCCAGGGCCTGGGCGCCCACCTGGAGGCCCTCGGCGACCTTGTGGAGGTCAAGGGTGAAACCGCCCGGCTACTGCCGGTGGCTGAGCGCGCCCGCGCCCTCTTTGGCCGCCAGGGGGTGGAGGCCCCCAAGAAGAAAAAGAAGGCCCCTCAAGGGCTGCTCTTCGCAGAGTTGCTGGAAGCCGAGGAGGCTGACGGCGGCTGGGGGGTGCTCAAGGCCCCCAAGTTAGGGGACTCGGTGCTGGACCGCCTGCACCAGGCCATGCTACTTTTTGCCGCCAGCCGGGGCGAGGCCCTGAAGCGCTTCCTGGTGGACGACGGCGCGGGCAAGGATCAGAGGCTCTGGCGGCTGGCCCAGGCGCTGTCGGCGCTCTATCCGGCCGCCAGCGAAGAGAAGCGCTGGGTGGATGGGGTGCTAGGCAGGAAGAAGGGCTTGGGGCTATAGTCGGGCCTCAGTAACTCAACGCCACGGGGGGAGAAGATGGCCCTGCAACCCTGGTACAAGCTGGTCACCCCGCGCGAAGACCTGCGCGAGGGCAGCCCCACCGACGCTTCGGAGTTCGCCGTGCACCTTGACCAGGTGCGCCAGGGACGCGGCCCCGATGTGTACAAGGACCCGGCCGAGTTCTTCCAGCGTACCTTCATCACCCAGAGCTTGGGCGGCCTGGCCGGTGAAGTGGCCCGCCGCCTCTCCGGCATCACCACCCAGACCTCGCCGGTATTCAACCTGGCCACCCAATTCGGCGGTGGCAATACCCACGCCCTCACCTTGCTATATCACCTGGCCCAGCACGGCCCCCGGGCCACCGACTGGGCGGGGGTGCGCCAGGTCCTGGACCGCGCCGGGGTGACGGCCATGCCTGAGGCAGCTGTGGCCGTTTTCGTGGGCACCGAACTGGACGCGGTGAGCGGTCGCGGCGGACAAAACGGCGAGCCCCTGCGCCGCACCCCCTGGGGCGAGATCGCCTGGCAACTGGGCGGACCGGCGGCCTTCGCCGTGGTGGCCGAGCACGACCGGAAACTCATCGCCCCCGGTGGAGACGTGATCCGAGCCTTCCTGCCCCAGGACAGGCCCTACCTGATCCTTATGGACGAGTTGATGAACTACCTCAGCCGCAACCGCAAGGACGGCATGGGGACCCAGCTCTACGACTTCCTGCACAACCTCTCCGAGACGGTGCGCGCCGAGGAGCGGGCGGTGCTGGCGGTGTCGGTGCCGGCCTCAGAGTTGGAGATGAGCGGCGAGGACCAACTGGACTACGACCGCATCAAGAAGCTCCTGGATCGCCTGGGCAAGGCTGTGGTCATGTCGGCCGAGGACGAGACCACAGAGATCATCCGCCGCCGTCTCTTCGAGTGGGGAGGTCTGCCGCCCGAGGCCAACAAGGTGGCCTCGGCCTTTGCAGAGTGGATTGGCGACCACGCCGCGCAGGTGCCGGGCTGGTTCCCCAAGGACCGGGCCAAGGAGATATTCCAGGCCACCTATCCCTTTCACCCCACTGTGCTGTCTGTCTTCGAGCGCAAGTGGCAGGCCCTGCCCAGATTCCAGCGCACGCGCGGGGTGCTGCGGCTGTTGGCCCTGTGGGTCTCACGGGCTTACCGGGACGGCTTTGAGGGCGCACACCGTGACCTGCTAATTGGCCTGGGCACCGCGCCCTTGGATGACCACCTGTTCCGCGCGGCCCTCTTCGAGCAACTGGGCGAGGACAGGCTTGAGGGCGCTGTCACCACTGATATCTGCGGCAAGAAGGACGCCCACGCCGTGCGCCTGGACGCCGAGGCTGTCAACGGCATCAAGAAGGCCCGTCTGCACCGCAAGGTGGCCACCACCATCTTTTTCGAGTCCAACGGCGGCCAGAGCCGGGACGTAGCCACCCTGCCCGAGATTCGTCTGGGCGTGGCCGAGCCTGGCCTGGACATCGGCAACCTGGACACCGTTCTGGAGGCCCTGACCTCTTCCTGCTACTTCCTCAATGTGGAGGGCACCAAGTACCGCTTCGGGGTATCGCCCAACCTCAACAAGCTGCTGGCTGACCGCCGAGCCAACCCCCAGATCGCCAAGAAGCTGGATGAGTGCGTGCGGACCGAGGTGCAGAAGGTCTTCGCAGCCGGCCCCCGTTTGGATCGGGTGTTCTTCCCCACCAAGAGCGGCGACGTGCCCGACCGGGCGGTCTTGACCCTCGTCATAATGCCGCCCGAGGTTTCGTTGCGGGAGCGGACCACGCAAGCCCTGTTGGAGTCAATGACCCGGGAGCACGGGGGCAGCGGCCGCACCTTTAAAAACGCCCTGGTCTGGTGCGTGGCCGAAGACGGGGCTGTTCTCGCCGAAGAGGCTCGCAGCCTATTGGCCTGGGAAGACCTCAAAGACGAGGAGGACGATCTTGGCCTGGACGCGGGCCAGCACCGCCAGCTCACCGAGAACCTCGGGAAGGCACGCCGCAATCTGAGGGAGGCGGTCTGGCGCACCTACAAGAACCTGCTGCTTTTGGGCCAAGACAATCAGCTTAGGGTGGTTGACCTGGGCCTGGTGCACTCCAGCCAGCAAGAATCCCTCTCTGACCTGATAATCAGCCGCCTACGCCAGGATGGGGACTTGGTGGAGGCCATCAGCCCCAACTATCTGGTACGCAACTGGCCCGGCGAGACGGAGTGGACCACCAAGGCGGTCCGGGACGCCTTCTTTGCCTCTCCCAAATTTCCCCGCTTGCTCAACCCCGAAGTGGTCTGCGAGACCATCGCCAAGGGGGTGAGCAACGGCATCCTAGGCTACGCTGGCAAGACCCCCCAGGGAGGATATGAGCCTCTGGTGGTTGACAAACCGTTTTCAGCCGAGCGCGTTGAGATTTCCGATGAGTGCTGCATCCTGACCGCCCCGTATGCCCGCAAGCTGGTGGAGCCTCCCCGGCTAACTGAATTGAGGATAGGCACCACCAACCTGAGCCTCAAACCTGGAGAGAGCAGCACCCTGACTGCCACGGGTGTGGACCAACATGGCCGCCCCATGGATGCAGGAGTGGTGGCGTGGTCTGGCTCTGGTGGGGGAACGGTGACCACGGAGGGTGTTTTTACTGCTGGCGTTCGCGAGGGCGGGTTCACGTTGACCGCATCGGTGGGCTCAATGCGCGCCACTACCCT
>JAKAGJ010000340.1 GCA_021815655.1 Deltaproteobacteria bacterium
TGAGAAAGGCCAGGCTCAGCCCCACCCAGCCGGCCAGGTACCAGGCCCTATCCCGGGGCGGGGGCAATTCGCTGGCCAGGAAAAAGCCTCCCAGGGCCATGGTGGTGAAGAGGGTCAAGGGCATGTCAGTAAGACAGGCCCGCCCCACCAGCATATCCAAGGGGGCAAAGGCCGTGGCCCCGGCGCTTAGGACCGCCGCCGCCAGGCTGCCCGAGGTGCGCCAGACCAGATAGCCCACGGCCAGCACCAGCAAAAAGGCGCTACAGGCCGAGGGCAGGCGGGCCGCCCATTCCCCCGGCCCCACCAGCCCGCGCGCCGCGGCCATGGCCCAAAAAAGCAGGATGGGCTTTTCCAGATAGGGCTGACCGTTGAGGTGGGGGACCACGTAGTCGCCGCGCTGGACCATGGAGGCCACGGCGGCGGCGTATTCGCCCTCGTCGCGGTCGGACAGCGGCATGCGCCCCAGGTGGGTGAAGTACACCGCCCCGGCCAGCACCAGCACGGCCAGGGCCAGGGCGGGCCAGATGCCTCCGGCCTTGGCCTTCATGGCTGACGACCTGCGCGCCGCGCCACCAGGCTGGCCAGGGGCCAGCCCACGGCCAGGCCCAGGAAGGCCCCGGCCAGCACGTCACTGGGATAGTGGGCATTGCCCAGCACGCGGCCCAGACAGATCAAGGCGGCCAAGGCGTAGAACAACCAGGCCGCCCGGGGGTACCAGACGCTCAAGGCCGCGGCCACGGCGAAGCTGGTGGTGGCGTGTCCCGAAGGGAATGAAAGCAGGTCACTCTTGAAGGTGGGGCCGAAATACTCGTTGGCCGGCAGGGCCAGGCTGGGCCGCGGCCGCCCGGCCAGATGCTTGCACACCTGCACCATGAGGCCCGAGGCGATCACCGCGCCGATGCCGGCCAGGCCGGCGCGCACTTGGCCGGCGTCACGACGCCGCCAGCCCCACAGGGCCAGTCCGGCCAGCAGCGCGGCTTGGGTGCCGCCCAGGCCGGCCCAATAGGCCGCCCAGGCCAGGCCTCGGCTAAAGGGTGACTGCCGCCAGGCCTGGCACCACTGCTGCGCTGTCTGGTCCCAGCCCGCCGCCAGGGCCAGCACCACCGCGGCCAGCAGCAGCAACAAGGCGCCCAGGCGTGGCCACCGGGATCTAGGCGACACCGCCCACCTCCAAACCCTGATCCACAGCGAACTGCATGCGGTGCAGCCGGCTGTACAGGCCCTGCAAGGCCAGAAGTTCCTCGTGCCGGCCCTCCTCCGCGATGCGTCCCTCGCTCATCACCAGGATGCGGTCAGCCCGCTGGATGGTGGAGAGACGGTGGGCGATCACCAGGGTGGTGCGTCCCCGCATGAGGTTCTCCAGGGCCTTTTGCACGTAAAGCTCGCTCTCGGTGTCCAGGCTGCTGGTGGCCTCGTCCAGGATGAGGATGGGCCGGTCGGCCAGGATGGCCCGGGCGATGGACAGGCGCTGGCGCTCGCCGCCGGACAAGAGCACCCCGGCCTCGCCGATGACCGTGTCGAAGCCCGAGGGCAGGCGCTCGATGAAGTCCAGGGCATAGGCCGCCCGCGCCGCCTCCACTATCTCGGCCTCGCTGGCCTCCGGGCGGCCATAGGCGATGTTGTTCCGCACCGTGTCGTTGAACAGGATGGTCTGCTGGGTGACGATGGCGATCTGGCTGCGCAAGCTGAATAGGGTGCAGTCGCGGATGTCCACGCCGTCGATGAGCACCGCGCCCTCGCTCACCTCGTAGAAGCGCGGCAGCAGGTTGACCATGGTGGTCTTGCCGCCGCCGCTGGTGCCCACCAGGGCCAGGAGCTGCCCGGCCGGAACATTCAGGTTGATGTGGTTGAGCACCGTCTCGCCGGGGCGGTAGGCAAAGCTCACGTCCCGGAACTCGATGCCCTGCCTGAGACGCGGCAGCGTGAGGGCCTGGGGCTTGTCCACGATCTGGGGCGGGGTGTCCAGCACCTCGTAGACCCGGGTGGCCGAGGCCAGGCCGTTCTGGATGTCGTTGTTGAGGTTGCTCAGGTGCTTGACTGGCTCGTAGAGCATTATCAAGGCGGTGAGGAAGCTGAAGAAGGTGCCGGGCGTGGAATGGCCGTTGATTACCTGCCAGCCGCCATAGAAGATGATGCCCGCGATGCCCAGGCCGCCCAGGAACTCCATGAGCGGGCTGGAAATGGCCCGGGTGGAGACGTCCTTCATGCGCAGCTGAAACAGCCGCTCGGCCTCGGCCGAAAAACGCGCGATCTCGTGGTCCTCGCGGCAGAAGCCCTTGACGATGCGCGCGCCGCTGATGGTCTCGTGCAAGAGCACGCTGACGTCGGCCATGGTTTCCTGGGAACGCCGGCTGATCTTGCGCAGGCGCCGGCCGAACTTGACCAGGGGGATGACGCAGAGGGGAAAAACACCCACCGCGAACATGCCCAGAAACCAGTCGCGGTAGAGGATGACGAAAATCAGGCCGAAGATGGTGAACAGGTCCTTGAGCACGCCGGTGACGACGCTGCTGACCGCTCCCTGTATGTTATTTACATCGTTGGTGATACGACTCATGAGCTCGCCGGTGGGCACTCGGTCGTAGTAGCTCAGCGAAAGCTTTTGCAAGTGGGCGTAGAGGTCAACGCGGAACTCGGTCATGATGCGTTGCCCCACGAACTGCATCAGGTAGGTCTGGCCGTAGGAGCAGGTGCCCTTGATGGCGTAGAGGACGATCACGGCCAGGGGCACCATGACGAGCATGGCGCGGTCCTTGGCCACGAAGATGTCGTCCATCACCGGCTTGACCATGTAGGCCATGGCCGAGGAGGCCCCCGCCACCAGGATCATCAGCGCCATGGCCCACAACAGGCGGGTCCAGAAGGGGCGCACCTTGCTCAGTAGACGGCGATAGAGGACGACGTCGTCCGGACCCTTGCTTTTTTTGCTCAAGACTCAAGTCCCCGCGATTAGTTGCCTGGCCAGGCCGGCCACCCGGCGGCTGGCCCCTGGTCCGCCCAGCTTGTTGCGCACCTCGCCCAGGTCCGCCATCATGTCCCGGCGCTTGGGTCCCTCGGCCATGAGTTCAAGGGCCTTCTCGCCCACGGCCTGGGGCGTGGCCTGTTCCTGCAACAGCTCCGGTATCACCTCGCGGCCGGCGATGAGATTGGGCATGGCGATGTGCGTCACTTTTATAAGGCGCCGGGCCACGAAGGCGTTCAAGGCTCCGGTCTTGTATACCACCACCATGGGGGTTCCGGCCAGGGCCGCCTGCAGGGTGGCGGTGCCCGAGGCCACGATCAGCACGCGGGACTGGGCCATTATGGCCGCCGCCCGGCCGGGCAGCACCGTGATGCCGGGCATGGCTCCCTGGCTGATGTGGGGCTCCAGGTCCTCCAGGGTCAGACCCGGGGCCAGGGGCAGCAAAAAGTGCAGGCGCGGGTTTTTGCTTCGCATGTGGCGCGCCGCCTCGATCATCAGGGGCAACAGCCGCCCTATCTCGGAGCGGCGGCTGCCGGGCAACAGCCCCACCAGCTCCGCCCCCAGGGGCACGGGCAGCACCTGGCCGGCCTTCTGGCGGTTGGCCTCGTCCTCGTCCATCACCGGGTGCCCCACGAAGGTCACCGGCAATTCCGGCGCCTGGGCCTGATAAAATTCCTTCTCAAAGGGAAAGACCACCGCCAGGTGATCCACCAGCCGGCCCATCCGCTGGGCGCGCTTCTGGCGCCAGGCCCAGACCTGGGGGCTGATGTAGTAGAGCACCTTGAGCCCCAGGGCCTTGGCGCGCTTGGCCAGGCGGAAGTTGAAGTCAGGGAAGTCCACCAGAATCACCAGGTCGGGGCGCTCGGTCTTGAGATGCTGGCTCATGCCCTTGAGGGCGGCCAGTATCTGCTTTAGCTTGCCAAAGACCTCGCTGACCCCCACCAGGGCCAGGTCCTCGGCCCTAAAGAGCAGCCGGGCGCCGGCGGCCTCCAGGGCCGGACCGCCGATGCCGCTGACGGTGAGCCCCGGCTCCCGTTCCCGCAGGGCCTCCACCAGGTGGGCGGCGTGCTGGTCGCCGCTGGCCTCGCCGGCCACGATGACCACC
>JAKAGJ010000341.1 GCA_021815655.1 Deltaproteobacteria bacterium
AACCTGCACCCGCAGCGAGGAACTGGCCCGGGCGATCTCCTCGGTCAGGATCATGGCCGCCAAAAAGCCCATCTCGTTGCCGCCGAACTCCTCGGGAATCACCGTGCCGAAAAAGCCCAATTCCGCCATGGGCTTCACCGCCTCCTCGTAGGGGAAGTAGTGCTCCTCGTCCCACTTGTCGGCAAAAGGCGCGATCTTCTCGGCCGCGAAATCGCGCGCCATGTCGCGCAGCATCTGCAACTCTTCACTGAGTTCAAAATCCATGTTCCTGTTCCTTCCCTTGGGGTAGGGGCCGGCCATGCCGGGCCGGTCCCCTCTGCTGGGCCCGGAGGGCCGTGGTTAGCGCGGGGTCAGTGGGGCCATGAGCACCAAAAAAGTCATCCACCCGGGGCGTTAGAGGCCGCAGGGCGGCCCTGGCGGAGCGGAATACGCACCTAAAACATAGGTTTGCCCCAGCCGCCCACCTTGGGCATTGCTCCCTTATAGCCGAAGCCGGCACGGCTGGCAAGCAAAACTGCCATCACATTATAGCTATATTATGGCCCGAATGACAGCTATTCATTACCAGACGGCGCGCCCGCCGCTGGGCGCCCAGTGGCGCGGGTTGGGCGGTGTGCCCCCGGCTGGGCGTATACGGCTCGGCAGGAGTTGAACCACAGCCCAGGGTTCAGTGCCCCCGTGGGGCCTTGTCCAGTGGACCTGGACATGGAAAGGAGGGCGGGCTCCCGGTGGAGGGACCGGGAGCCCGCGAGGGAAGGGGGATGGGGAAGGGAGGCTAGGCCAGAGGGTCGGTGGCGCGGGTGTTGGTGAGGTTCAGGGCCAGGGGCGCGCTCAGCCCCTCCATGCCGGCGCGCTCCACACTGGTGGCCAGGCATTCCATGGTGATGGGGTGGGCGATCTTGCCGGCCTTGTCCACGGCGGCGCTGGCGTTGGTGATGACCAGGTGGGGCAACAGTATCTCCAGGGCGTGGTCATGGCCGCTCTCGATGGGTCCGCCCGTGAAGGCGATGCGCATCTTCTTGCGGGTGTCGGCGCCCAGGTCGTTCAAGAAGGTGTCGCTGGTGTAGGTGGGGAACTCCAGCGTCAGGCTCAGTTCGGGGAAGCCGGCGCCGGCCGGCTCGGCGATGCGGTCCTGGCCGCCGGCCAGGTAGTCGCGCGACAACTTGCGCTTGCAGCTCAGGGAGAAGCGGTTGGGATGCACGGCATGAGCCTCGCCCAGGGCGCCGGCGGCCGCGTCGTTGATCCAGAACTGCCCCTGGCGAAAGAGCACCCGGTTGCCCGGCGCCGGCGCGGCGATGGCCGCCAGCACCGTGGTGGTGTTCACCCCCGAGACGGTGTTGACGTTCAAGTCGTCGCAGATCAGGCTGAAGCTGGCGGTCAGCGGCTTGCCCGCCTCGCCGCCGATGGAAAAGCCGTCCACCTTCACCGAAGGGTACTCATGCACCGAGAAGCCCTTGAAGATGCCCAGGGTGCCGAATACTCCCCCCAGGCCGCTGGCCAGGCGCAGGGAGTGGGTGTAGGCGCCGCCGGCCGCGGCCGGGACGCCGGCCTGGCCCAGGGCCAGGGCTAAAAGCACCTCCAGGCCCTGGTAGCGCAGATAGGCGCTCAGGTCGCCGCCGCAGGTGATGGCGCCACACTCGGCATCCTGGTGGAAGGCCTGGCCGGCGGAGTCGTCGGGCAGGTGCTCGCGGGTGCGGTTGATCTTCTCGGTGGTGAACAAAATGGCGTCGCCGCTGGCCAGCTCCGCCGGGGTGCTCCAGGAGGCGGCCTTCTTGATGGCGGCCTTGGCCTCTTTGCCGGTGCTCATGGTCTCGCTCCTTTTTGGATTAATTACGTTAAATAATCGCGTGACGCCGGGGCCGGCCGGCGGTCCCTAGAGGGTGGCCAGGGGCGCCTCGTAGGCCACGCTCAGTTCCAGGTCGAACAGCCCCAGGGGGTCGCCGGCCCCGCCCTCGTAGAGTTCCAGGCGGCCGCAGGTGGTGCGCTGCCAGTGGGGGTTCAAGTCGGCCCGCCCCAGGGCGGCCACGCAGGCCGCCGCCAGGCGGTCCAGGTCGCCATAGTCGCCGCCCTGGGCGTGCACCGCGCCCCAAAGGTGCAGGATGAGAAGCCTTTCCGTGGTGGCCTCCGTGGAGTCCACGGTCTCCACCCGCTGGTTGTACAGGGACAGGGCCGGCATCTCGCCGGCCTCGCTGGCCAGGTGGATGCCCCGGCGCACGCGGGCCGGGGCGATGGCGAAGCCTTGGTCCGGGGAGATGGCCCCCAGGCAGTCCAGAAGGTCGCTGATGATTTCTTGGCGGGTCACGGCGTCTCCTCCAGCAGGGCGCGGGTGAGGTAGCCTTCCAGGGCCGTGGCGACGGCCTCGGCCCCGGGGGCCAGGAAGGGCCGGGCCGGCACGGCCACGCGCCTTACCTGAACCCAGCGCCCCTCCACCTGGAATTTAAGGTACTTGGCACGCTGGGCCTGGATCAGGGCGCCGTATTCCTGCACGCCGGAATAGGGCAGGTCCGAACACAACTCGCCCTCCAGGCTTAGGCCCCAACCGCTGGAACGCTGAGCCAGGGAGGCGGCCAGGCGGCCACTGGAGCCGGGCTGGAGCCTGGCGCCCAGGGCCTGCCGGGCGGCGCTCAGGCCGTCATCCAGAGCTTGCTCCAGGCTGTCGCGCAGGGCGCTGGGCAGGCGGCGCTCCAGGGCTGCCAGGGGGCTGCCCCCCGGCCCGGGGGCCTGCAACCGAAGGCGGATCACAACAAGCTCCGGTTGCGGTAGCGGTCCAGCACCGCCGTGACCTGGGGCAAGAGCGCCTGGCCCTGATAGCTCACCGAGCCGTCGGCCAAGGTCCTGGCGCTCACCCCAAGGCGTCCCTGGCCGGCCCCGGACTCCTGGAAGCGCGTGGCCACCTGCTCCAGGCAGGCCTGGGCCAGGTCCGCGGGCACGGCCGCGAAGCCGGCGCGATAGGCCACGGCCAGGTTCTGGCGCCCTCGGCTGAAGACCCCGCCCACCAGGCTCAAGACCCCGGCGCTGCGGTCCAACACCCAGCCGGACTGGCCCGGGGCCTGGGCGGGAGGCAAATGCAGGCCATCCAGGCATATGCTGGCCAGGTTTGACACGGGGTATTGGGGCAGGAGTTGCTCGGGGTAGCCGCTGCCGTCCAACAGGGCGTTATCCTGGTCGAAATCGCTTGAGCCCGGGTCGGGGGAGTAGTCGCGGGCCGTGAGGTTGCGGCCGGTGTAGGCCGCGAAATGGGCGCTCACGGCCTCGATTAGGGCCTCCAGCAGGGTGTCGTTCTCCGGGCTGGTCAATTTGAGGTAGTCCTTGACGGCCCGCACGCTGGTCAGGGCCTCTGGGGATAGGGCCATTTTCGCTCTCCCTGGACTTGCTTGCCCTCAACCAGCGGTTGCCAGGGCAATACCCATTAAGGTTTTTGGGAAGGGGGTTCGGGGGGGACCTTTTGTCCACCAAGGGTCCCCCCCGCGCTCCTGCCCGCCTTTTACGCCGTGGGCACGCCGGAGAGCACGGCGAAGCGTTTCTCGTCGCTCAGGGCGAAGCCCAGGCGGGCCTCGGCCAGGAAGCAGGTCTGGTTGTAGGAGAAGTAGGGCTCGGCCCAGGGATTGGTCTTGACCACCAGGCCGGCGCGCAGGCCCACGAAGGCGCTGCCCGCGAAGTCGCCGGCATAGAGCTGGGTCTGGTCCTGGCCGCCGCCCAGGTTGGCCAGCACGTTGGGGTCGCGCACAAAGGGCTCGCCCCAGACCAGGGGCTGGCCGCCGGTTTCGTTGCGGGGCTGGCCGGGCTGGCGGTAGATGTAGTCGCCCTGGTTGTCCTTGAGCCGCATCAGCACCTTCTCGGCCTTGGGGTGGCCGATCACCGGCACGCTGGCGGCGTGGGGGGCGTTCTCGTAGACCCGGAAGATCAGATCGGAGAGGTTGTCGAAGCCGAAGGTCTCGCCCACGCTCAGGGCGTTGCTGGTGACCCGGGCGGCCAGGCCGGAGATGGGGTCCAGGGCCGTGCCGGCGCCGCGCAGGCAGGCCACGTCAAAGGCGGTGCCCAGGGTCTCGGCAAAAAGGCTGGCCA
>JAKAGJ010000342.1 GCA_021815655.1 Deltaproteobacteria bacterium
ACCTGGGCGCAGCAGTTTCAGGTGCTCAAAAACATCAATTGGCGACGCCTCAGCGAGGAGTACCTCAACAGCAAGAACATGGAATGGATACTGCTTCGCCTGGGAGTCAAAAAAGACGAGTTGGATTATCTGGATGCCCGCCTGGAGGTGCACCGGGCCAATCTGCGTTACGCCTTCCAGACCCGCACCAAGAATATCTCCCTAGCCGTGGGGTTGGCCTTGTGTCTATTCCTGAACATCAACTCCCTGACCATCTGGAAAAGCCTGTACAACAGCGAGCAATTGCGGGGACAGTACACCACCGACCAGGCCGTGGAGCAGGCCCAGGCCTTGGGTGAGAAGATTGGCGCGGTCGCGCCGGCCCCGGCCCAGCCGGACGCCAAGCCGCTCTCGGCCGCGGAGGCCAAGAGATCCCTCGATGATTTCACTAGCCAGCTAAAGCGCTTTCAGGAAAAGGTGCCTTTTGGCATAGGCCAGATTTGGCGCTTGAAGCAGCCCACCTCGCAGACATCCGGCAGCCCAGGGGCGCTGGATTTGGGGACCTGGTTCTATGAGTTCTTCGGCTCGCTCCTGACCGGCATCCTGGTCAGCATCGGAGCGCCCTACTGGCACGACCTTCTGCGGGCGCTGACCGCCATACGCTCGCCCAAAAAACCCACCCCCGGCTCATAGGGGGAGATGGGGTCGCAAAACTAGCCCGGCCCCGGCGTGACCGGGACCGGGCATTTTGTCGAGGCAACGGTTTACTTGTCCTGCCACACCGGCGCGCGCTTCTCCAAAAAGGCCTTGAGCCCCTCCTCGGCGTCATGGGTGGGCATCAGCTCCTTGAGGTAGACCTTCTCGATCTTCTTGAGGGCGTCGGCCGGGTCGGGCTCCTTGAGGCCCTTCAAGATGGCCTTCTTGCTGAGCCTTAGGACCAGGCCCGAGAGCTTCATGAGCTTGGCCACCAGCTTGTCGGTGGCCGCGGCCAGTTCCTCGGGCGCCACCACCTGGTTGACCAGGCCCAGGCGCATGCTCTCCTCGGCGCCGATGGTGTCGCCGGTCAGTATCAATTCCAGGGCCTTCTTGTGGCCGATCTGGCGGGGGAAGGCCAGGGCGGCGATGGGCGGGAACACCCCCACCATGATCTCGGGCTGGGCGAACTTGGCTTTGGCGCTGGCCACCACCAGATCGCAGTACACCGCCAGCTCGCAGCCGCCGCCCAGGGCCGCGCCCTGCACGGATGCCACGCTGACGCAGTCAAGGGCGTCCATGCGCCGGAAGATGCCGTGGAAGACCTCGATCATCTCGTTGACCATCTCGCCCAGGTGCTCGCCCACGTCCACGCCGGCGCTGAAGGCCTTGCCTTCGGCCTTGATCAAGAGCACCTTGACGCCCTGGCCCATGAGGCTGTCCAGCGCCTGGTTCATCTCCTTCATCATGGCGATGTTCAGGACGTTCAGGGGCTCGCGGTTCAAGGTCAGCGTGGCCAGGCCCTGGGCCAGGTCCAGTTTTATGAATTCATAGGCCATGTGGCGGCTCCTTTACGCTTGGGCGTTAACGAGAGCGGGCCGGACCATGGGGCCCGGCCCGTTTGTATGATACGGCTATCCTCTTTGTCCCCACCGGGGTGCCCAAGCAAACGCAGTTTGCTTGGGGTGGTCTTAAGCCTTGGGCTTGCCCAACACGGCCGCGAAGGTGGTCTCGTCGGCGGCGGCGCCCTGGGCGATGAGCTGGCGGAACTTCAAGAAGTCGATCACGTCGGTGCCGGTGATCTTCTTGGTGTTGAAGGCGCCGAAGCCCAGGAAGGCCTCGTAGTTCATGTTGGCCATGAGCCAATGGCGGTTGGGCAGCTTGGCCTGGTCCCAGAAGAACTTCTTCTTGGCGCGGATGCCGTCGATGGACTTCATCACGCAGCCCGGGAAGAGGTTGGCGAAGGTCCAGACGGTCTTGGCCACCTCGGCGTCCAAGAGCTCGAAGCTCTTGGGCAGCTCCTTGATCTTGGCCTTGGCCTCGCCCGCCGCCGAACCAGAGACATATTCACCATAGACGATCATGCCGTCGTCTACGTACCTGTCGGTGATGATGAGCGGGTTGCGCAGCCACTTGTCGCCGTCTTTCAGCACCGGCACGACCTTGCTGATGAGGTTCTTGGCCCGCATCTTGTAGGCCGACCACATCTCGCAGGAGACGCAGTTCCACATGGCGTCTTCCATGCTCAAGAACCAGGGCAGAAAGTCGGTGGAGCCACCGTCGGGCGCCGAGCCGTGGCGGGCGCCGGCCTGGCCGAAGATGGCCAGGTCGGAACTGATGGCCAGGTCGCAGGCCATGCCGATCTCCTGGCCCCCGGCCACGCGCATGCCGTTTACCCGGCAGATGGTGGGCTTCTTGCACATCAGGATGGCGTCCACCATGGCGTTGAACAGGTCCATGTACTCGCCGTACTCGTTGGGCCGGCGGGAGTAGTACTCGCTGTACTCCTTGGTGTTGCCGCCGGTGCAGAAGGCGTCGAAGCCGGTGCCGGTGAACACCGCCGCCACCACGGAGCGGTCGGCCGAGGCGGCGCCAAAGCCGGCGATTACGCCCTTGACCATCTCGGTGGTGTAGGAGTTGTACTGCTTGGGGTTGTTAAGGCGGATCTCGGAGACGAACAACTCGGGGATGGCCTCGCCCGTCTTGGGGTTGGTCAGGGGTTTCTTGGTGTAGACCACGCAGGGGGCGTCGGCATCCGCGCCCCAGTGCTCCGTGCCGAAGAGCTGGTGGTTTCTGATGTCGTTGTCTCTGGGCATCCAGTCCAGGGCCATGATTCTTCCTCCTTAAGACGATGACAAAGGGCCGGCGCGCTGGCCTGGCTGTTAAAAATCGGGTTCCAGCACCTGGCGCTTGTCGAACAGGCCGTTGTGCTGCTGCTCGAATACCTCGCGGATCTGGCTCATGGGCTTGGTCTCCAGGAAGGGCTCGATCTGCACCTTGCCCTCCTGCACCAAAGCCAGGACCTTGGGGTAATACTCGGGCAGGCATCCCCACGTGCCGATCAGCTCGGCGTCGAAGGCCATAAGCCGGCTTATGGCGTAGCTCACCGGCTTCATGGTGAAGCCCACCACGATCAGCTTGCCGATGAAGCTAAGGAGGCCCAGGGCGATCTCCTGGCCGGGGGTGACGCCGGTGCACTCGAAAATCTTCCAGCCCACGTTGCCGGGCACTCCGGCCTGCTTGGCGATGGCATTGAATTCGCCGCGCAGGGTCTTGAAGTCCTTGTCCTTGGAGTTGAGCACGTAGTCGGCGCCGAATTTCAGCGCGCGCTCCAGCTTGGCCTGGTTGATGTCGATGCCCACCACCACCGAGGCGCCCAGGGCCTTGACCATCTGGGTCATGTACACGCCCACGCCGCCGGCGGCGCCGGTTACTATGACCCGGTCGCCGGGCTTGATGCCGCCGCGCATGGCCGCCTGATAGGGCGTGGTGCAGGCGTCGGCCACCACGGCGTAGTGGCTCAAGGGGAACTTCAACTCGTCGATGACGCACAGATCGCCAGCCGGCACCGGGATGTGGCTGCTGAAGCCGCCGTAGATGCCCAGCGAGTTGCCCGGCATCTTCTGGCCCAGGCAGCGGTTGCCGCGCCCTTCCTGGCAGATGTCGCAACCATGGCAGGGCATCACCGCCGGCACGATGACGTTCTTGCCCACCAGATTGGCGGGCCCGGCCACCACGGTGCCGCTGATCTCGTGGCCCAGGGTCAGCGGGGGCTTGTTCACCGTGGGCACGCCCTCATAGTAGTAGGACAGGTCGGTGTGGCACACGCCGCAGCCCGCCACCTTGACCAGGGCCTCGTCGGATTTCAGCTCCGGCACCGGGATGGTGGTGCGCTCCAGCTTGCCGGGGGCCTCCTTGGAGGTGGGGGCCACCATCTGCCAGGTATCGATTTTGTCGGGAAGGCCTGCCATGTTATCTCCTAGGCAAAAGGCCCGCGGCGCGGCTTTCTTGCCGGCGCGCCGCGGGCGCTGGCGTTAGATCATGCCGTAGCCGCCGTCCACGCAGATAAGCTGGCCGGTGATGTAGGCGGCCTCGTCGGAGGCCA
>JAKAGJ010000343.1 GCA_021815655.1 Deltaproteobacteria bacterium
GCGCTCCGCCGGTGGCTTCGCCCCGCCTCCCGGGCGCTGGCGCGCCCGTCCCCGCCTGCGGCGGGGTCAGGTGCCGCCCTACTCCAATATCTGGGCCATGGTCGCCTTCTGATAACCCGGCGGCACCTGGAAGGTGCTGTCGGGGATTTGCGTCTGTTCCACCTTCTGCACCACGGCGCTCTCCTCGGGTCCGGTGGCGGCGTGGCGGATGCTTTTCATCTCCAGGCCCCTGGTGCGCAGGGCGCGCACCTGGGGGTCGAACTCCCAATCCCCGGAGTCGTCGGAGCGGGTCTTCAACAACAGCTGGGCGTATTTCTGCGGGTCCAGCTCGCGGCTGATGTCCACGTCCTCGGCGATCCAGACTTCCTCCAGGAGTTGCCCCTCCACGTATATCCGGTGCTTGCGCGCCGGGTGGCCGGCCACGGTGTCCACCTGGTCGGTGCGCTCCACCCTGACCGGCACCTTGGCCGGCGGTTCCAGGGCCGGGCGGCGGGCGTCATCCTTGAGCGCCTGGCGCTCCTCGTCCGGCAGGGCCTTGAGCTCCATGTCCAACTGGGCGTCCACGGTGCTCTTGACCTGGCGGGCGAACTCCTCGGGCGTGCCGCTCCAGTAGCGCTTGGGCCCCGGCTGCAGCAGGATCATGGTGCCCTGGTTGAGGTCGAAGATGGTCACCTGGCCGCTGTCCTCGTAGCGCAGCCGGTTGGCCTGGATGTAGGTGAAGGAGCGGTTCTCGCCCTGCCCCTCGGTCACCACCAGGCCGGCCCGCGCCGGAGCGGCGGGGCAGGCCAGGGCCAAGAGCAGCAACGCGCCAAGCCCCCAAACACGGAAGCAAACACCGCCTTGCATGGGCCGTCTCTCCGGGGCCGGAGGCCCAAGGCCTCCAGCCAGAAAATGCACGGACAGCCGGGGCCGGGCCGCCCGGGGAATACATCGAAATGAATCAATTATGCCACGGAATCGTCCGGGTTGCAGGTATTGCTGGCGATTGGCCGGGATAAAAAGTCCGCCCCAGCCGGACCGGGGGCGAGACTTGACAGCCTACCGAGGCCCACCTATACTGCCCACGCGATATCCATGCAAGAATATTGTATAATATTATTCAAGGTCCTGAATGGCGCTCAGTCGCGCCCGGTTTGGCGGGACCAGGCGACAACCTGGAACGGGAGCCGCCAGCGCCGGCCAGGGGCGGGGCGTCACCCGACCCGTTGGCGCCCAGCCGTTGGCGCCCAGCCGGGGGCACCCGGCCGGAGGCATCCGGCCCCACCCGTCATGGCCCCGCGGCGGGCACGCCGCAAGGGAGAGTGCAGTTGACTCGCCAGGAATATCTGCGCCGACAAAAAGAGGAGTTGGGCCGCAAGGTCTGCGGGGTTTTTCCGGCCCAGTACCCCAAGGAGATCCTGTGGGCCTTGGGCCTGGCGCCGGCCGAGATATGGGACCCGCCCCTGGCCTCGGAACAGGCCGCGGCCCACTTGCAGCCCTACATCTGCTCGGTGGTGCGCCAAGGGCTGGAGCTCTTGATGCAGGGCCAGGCCGGTGTCTGCGACGCCTTTCTTTTTCCCCACACCTGCGACTCCATCCAGAACCTGGCCTCGGTGGTCAACGACTACATCGGCCTGGACAAGCCCTGCTATTTCTTCTACCACCCCAAGGCCCCCTACGGCCCCCCGGCCCGGGCCTACTACCTGGAGCAGCTTAAATCCCTGGCCTCGGCCCTGGAGCCCCTGGCCGGCCCCTTGGACCTGGCCGAGCTGAAGCGCCGGGTGGCCCAGGGCCAGGAGGTGGCCCGGCTGCACGGCCAGATTTACCACCGCCGCGCCAAGGGCGAGCTCAACTGCTCCAATGCCGCCTTTTATCAGGCCGTGCGCCAGGGCGAGTACCTATTCCCCGACGACCTGATCCCCTTCCTGGAGGGCTTTTTGGCCGGGGCGGGGGGGCACGCCCCCCGGGGACAGCGGGTGCTTTTGTCGGGGGTGCTGCCCAACCCGCCGGAGATTCTAAGCCTGCTGGACGATCTGGGCGTGGCCGTGGCCGCCGACGACTTCCTGGCCTGCTCGCGGCGTTATCTCTTTGCCCCCAGCGCCTCGAGCGACCCCTGGCAGGCCTTGAGCGAGCAGTACTTCGCCCTGCCCCCGTGCAGCAGCAAGGGCTCGCCCATCCAGGAACGCCTGGACTACCTGCTGGCCAGCGCCGAACAGAGCGGGGCCAAGGGCGTGATCTTCTATTTGGTCAAGTTCTGCGAGCCCGAGCTGTTCGACGTGCCCATCCTCACCGAGGAACTGAAGAAGCGCGGCCTGCCCTGCCTGGCCCTGGACGTGGAGATCAATCAGGGCTTGAGCGGCCAGATGGCCACCCGCGTGGAGGCCTTTTTGGAGATGCTGGGCTAGGCCCGGTGCCCGGGCGGCCCGTAACGGGTCGGGTGACGGTGCCGCGCAAACGAATGCAATCGGCTCTCGTTGAAGGGCTATCAAAAAATGATGTCATTGCGAGGAGCGGAAGCGACGAAGCAATTTCCCGCTTCGCTCTTATCCACATAGCGAACAGAGGCAAGAGCGAAGCGGGAGATTGCTTCGCTGCGCCCGCAATGACAGCTTTTTTGTAGATCGTAACTAAGCGAGTCCATGCCGCGCCTTTGCTGGCCGCTTGCCAGCCGTAACAGCGGCAGGCATGAAACTCACCAAGAATAGCGAGGCCCCCATGTCCCTGGCCAGCAAAGTGCAGTTTCAGTTCATGAAGGACCTGGGCGCGCCGGCGCTCATGGCCCTGGGCAAGGCCGGCAAAAAAAAGCGCCCCCACAAGCCCAATCCCGACTTCGGCCCGCCGCTGAAGTGCGCCACGCGGCTTAAGCAGATCATGACCCGGCACTACTTCCTGGCCCGCTACGCCCGGGGCGCCCGCCCCGTGGCCTGGGTCACCAGCGGGGCGCCGGCGGAACTCTTGCGGGCCTTTGACTTCTACACCATCTACCCCGAGAACCACGGCGCCCTGTGCGGGGCCCAGAAGATGGGCACCAAGCTTTGCCAGGCCGCCGAGGAGCACGGCTATCACCCCGACCTGTGCTCCTATGCCCGCATCGACCTGGGGCACCACTTCACCGGGCTCACCCCGGCCGGGCGGCTGCCCCGGCCCGATCTGCTTTTCGCCTCCAACAACATCTGCCAGACGGTGCTCTACTGGTACAAGGCCCTGGCCCACTACTGGAACATCCCGCTGCTCCTGTTTGACACGCCCTACAACTTCCGCGACATCACCGACAGCGACATCTCCTACATGGCCGCCCAGCTCCAGGAGATGATCCCCACCCTGGAGCGCGTCTCGCAAAAAAAGTTCGTCATGGAGCGCTTCCAACAGATCGTGCAGCTGGCCCACGACACCTCGGCCCTGTGGGGGCGGGTGCTGGCCACCATGAAGCAGCGGCCGGCGCCCATGACCATCTTCGACGCCTTCGTGCACCTGGCCCCGGTGGTCTCCCTGCGCGGGCTCAAGGTTTCCCACGATTACTACCAGCTCATGCTCTCCGAGCTGGAGGACCGCATCGGCCAGGGCATCGGCGCCGTGACCAACGAGAAAAAGCGCCTGATGTGGGACAACATCGCCATCTGGTACAAGGTGCGCGACTATGCCGAGCTGTTCGCCAGCCATGGCATGAACTTCGTGGCCGCCACCTACACCAACGCCTGGGCCGAGACCATCCATTATCTGGACCAGGCCCAGCCCTTCGAGTCCATGGCCCGGGCCTACGGCCTGGTGATCCTGAACAACAACCTCAACCACCGCCTGAACCTCATGGAGCAGATGATCAAGGACTATTCTGTGGACGGCCTGGTGATCCACTCGGCCCGCTCCTGCAAGCCCTATTCCGTGGGCCAGTACGACATGAAGCGCTTGTTGATGGAACGCCTGGGGGTGCCCAGCGTGGTCATCGAGGCCGACATCACCGACAGCAGGCACTATAGCGAGGAGCAGGCGCAGGTGCGGCTGGAGGCGTTTTTCGAGGCGCTGGAAACCTGAGGGTCTGGGAGGGAAGAATACAGGAATAGTGT
>JAKAGJ010000344.1 GCA_021815655.1 Deltaproteobacteria bacterium
GACGTGATCTGCACCACCCCGGCCCTGGACGCCCTGCGCCAAGCCTTTCCCCACGCAAAAATCGCCGCTGTGGTGTGCACCCTGGCCGAGGAGGCCTTGAGCGGCCACCGCGCCCTGGACCGCCTGTGGGCCTATCCCAAGGCCAAGCACAGGCAGTTTGGGCCGCTCGCCTCTCTGGCCCGCCTGGGCCGGGTGCTGCGGGAGATACGGCGAGAGCGCTTCGATCTGGCCATCGCCCCCCGGGCCAGCTTCAGCTCCTCCCAGGGCTGGATCGTCTACGCCAGCCGCGCCCGCTGGCGTCTGGGCCCCCGTGCCGAGGGCAAACGTAAGCGCTGGGGCTTTTACTACAACCTGCCGGCCGCGCCGCCCGGCCCGGACCTGCACGAGGTTGAGCGCTGTTTCCACCTGCTTAGCCATATCCGGGTTGACAGTGTGGACAAAAGGCTATATCTGAAAGTGCCGGAAGCCGCCGCCGGCCAGGCCCAGGCCTTCCTGGCGGCCCACGGGCTGGACCGGGAGCCAGGGCCCTTGGTGGTGAACATCACCCGCTGGGCCTACCGGCCAGACCGCCTTTGGCCCGCCGAGTGCTACCGCGCCCTGGTGGAGGAGCTGGCGCGGCGGCCGGGCGGGGTGGTGGTTACCCATGCCCCGGCGGATCAAGAGTGGGTGTCCGGGCTGTTGGCGGGGCTTAAGGTGCCGGTATACTGGTCGGCCAGCCTCAAGGAGTTCGCGGCGCTCCTGGCGCGGGGCCGGGCCCTGGTCACCGCCGAGGGCGGCCCCATGCACCTGGCGGCGGCCCTGGGACGGCCCCTGGTGGTGCTTTGGGGGCAGACCCCCCAGAAGGTGTGGCATCCCTGGGGGGTTGCCCATAGAATAGTGGGCGGCGGCGGCCCGGTGAGCGCCATCGCCCCCGGCCAGGTGCTGGCGGCCTTGGACGATCTGCTGGCCGGCCAGGCGCGGCCGGCCGAACCGCGGGATTAATCATCAAGAAGCTTCAGGGATTGGCCCATGCCCCTTAATCTGGACGTCAAGAAGCTCATCAAGGCCGTGGGGCGCTTCCCCAAGGCGCGGGTGCTGGTGTTGGGCGACGTGATGCTGGACCAGTTCGTGTGGGGCAGCGTGCGGCGCATCTCCCCCGAGGCCCCGGTGCCGGTGGTCGAGGTGCAGAGCGAGACCTACATGCTGGGCGGGGCGGCCAACGTGCTGCACAATCTCATCGCCCTGGGGGGTCGCGCCGGCCTGTGCGGCCTGGTGGGCGATGACCAGGCCGGTCGCCAGGTGGTGGAACTGCTGGACGATCTGGAGGTCAAAAGCGAGGGCATGCTGGTATGCCCGGACCGCCCCACCACGGTCAAGACCCGGGTGGTGGCCCACGGCCAGCAGGTGGTGCGCGTGGACCGCGAGAGCCGCGGCTCGGTGGACCGCCGCGACCTGGCCCGGCTCAAGGCCCACCTGGAGGGCCAAGTCCGGAACGTGGACGCGGTGATCGTCAGTGACTACGCCAAGGGCGTCATCAGCGGGCGTCTGTTGGAGCCCCTGATGGACCTGGCCCGCGCCGGCAAGATGATCGTGGCCGTGGACCCCAAGGTGGCCAACATCCATCTCTACGCTGGGGCCACGGTCATCACCCCCAACCACCTGGAGGCCGCCGAGGCGGCTCGCGTGGCCGCCGAGGGGACGGATTACGTGCAGCGGGCCGGCCGGCTGCTGCTCAAGAAACTGGACGTGAAATCAGTGCTGGTCACCCAGGGCGAGCGGGGCATGACCCTGTTCTCGCAACAGGGCGAGACCCATATTCCCACCACGGCCAAGCAGGTCTATGACGTCACCGGCGCCGGCGACACCGTTATCAGCACCCTGACCCTGGGGCTGGTGGCGGGGCTCGACCCGGTGGAGGCGGCCGTGCTGGCCAACTTCGCCGCCGGGGTGGTGGTCGGCGAGGTGGGCACCTCGGCGGTCACCGCCGGACGCCTGATCCAGGCCGTGGAGGCGGGCGTGCGCGCCCTGGCGGAAAGGCCCTTTTAATTTGGCACGATATCTCATAAGCGGCGGGGCCGGCTTCATCGGCTCCCACCTGGCCGAGACCCTGGTGGCTTCAGGCCAGGAGGTGGTGGTCCTGGACAACCTGGCTTCGGGCAAGCGTGAGAACCTGCTGCCCGCCTCCCAGGGACCGGGCCGGCTCACTTTCGTGGAAGGCGACATCCGCGATGTGGCCACCTGCCGGCAGGTGATGCGGGGCGTGGACTACGTGTTGCACCAGGCGGCGCGGCCCAGCGTGCAGCGCTCCATGGAAGACCCCCTGCTATCTCACGACGTCAACCTCACCGGGACCGCCAACCTGCTGGTGGCGGCCAAGGACGCGCAAGTCAAGCGCTTCGTCAGCGCCAGCAGCTCCTCGGTCTATGGCGACCGCGAGGACCCGGCGGCGCCCAAGCGCGAGGACATGGAACCCCGCCCCATGAGCCCCTACGCCGCCAACAAGGTGGCCATGGAGTTCTACTGCCAGGCCTTTCACCGGGCCTACGGGCTTCAAACCGTGATGCTGCGCTACTTCAACGTGTTCGGCCCGCGTCAGGACCCGGACTCGCCCTACGCCGCAGTGATCCCCAAGTTCCTGTTTGCCTTGATGCAGGGCCAGGCCCCGCCGGTGCACGGCGATGGCCGCCAGAGCCGGGACTTCACCTATGTCAGCAACGTGGTGGCCGCCAACCTGGCCGCATGCACGGCGCCCCAGGCGCCGGGGCAGGCCATCAACGTGGCCAGCGGCGCCTCCCACGACCTGATCGAGCTCTTGGAGGTCCTGGGCCGGCTCACCGGCCGGGACGCGCGCCCCAATTTCGGGCCATCCCGGCCCGGCGACGTGCGCCACAGCCTGGCCGACCTGGACAAGGCCCGGCGCGTCCTGGGCTACCAGTTGGGCGTGGGCTTCGAGGAGGGTCTGGCCATCCTGGTGGACCTGGCACAAAAGGGGAGGTACCTGGCCTCGTGAGCGCCAGCGCCGTCAGCCCCGCCTCCCTGGCCCTGCCCCAGCGGGCGGACTTGGCCTTCCGCCTGGCCCGGCTGTTCATGCTGGTGCTGATCGTGGTGATGCCCATGGAGGCCATCACCGCCGCCCGCGAAATCGGCCTGGTGGGGGTGGCGGGAATGATGACCCTCCACCTGGCCCTGTCCCCCGACCGACGTATCAAGGCCACGCCCCTGTGGCTGCCCCTGGCCTGCTACGTGGCCACGGCCCTCCTGAGCCTGCTGACGGCCGTGGATTGGCACTACTCCCTGCGGGAATTCAGGGCCGAGGTCATCAAGGGCCTGTTGATGTACTACGCCGCGGTGCATTTCGTTTATCACGAACGCCACCTGTACCAGTGCTGGTCGGCGCTGTGCCTGTGCGCCGGCATCATGGCCCTGGCTGGCCTGGCGCTTTTCGCCACCTATGGCGGAACTCCCTTCTCGCCTTTCGTGCGCGCCGGCTCCCTGCACAGCGGCTACGGGGCCTATGGCACCTACCTGGTGGAGGTCTGGCCCTATCTGCTGCTGGCGCCCCTGGCCTATCCCGGCCGGCGCTGGCTGCCCCTGTGGGTCGGCCTTATCCTTATCAACGCCGTGGCGGCCTACCTGACCTTCAGCCGGGCCTGCTGGACGGCCATGGTGCTGGAGCTGGGCCTGTGCATCCTGCTCCTGGGGCGCCACCGCCTGCGCAACGGCCTGATCGCGGCCCTGGCCTGCCTGGCCATCCTGAGCGCCCTGTTCCTGGCACCCGGTTCCCGCCACGGCGAAACCTGGCACAAGCTCTGGGATGACCCCAAGGCGGTGGGGGGCACCACCGGCGACCTGCTGGTCCTGTGGCGCTTTTCCCTGGAGGAACTCAAGGATCACCCCTTGCGGGGCATAGGTCTGGGCCGCCATAGCTTCTCCAAGGCCTACAAGGACTTTCGCCAGCATCATCAGCCCTTGTTGTGGCATGCCCACAACGTCTTCCTGGACTTGGCCCTGCAACTGGGCGTCCAGGGCCTGCTGGCCTTCCTGGCGGTCGATCGGAA
>JAKAGJ010000345.1 GCA_021815655.1 Deltaproteobacteria bacterium
GCCTACTTCGTCACCTGCACCCACGTGGTCAAGGACGACGAGGGGCGCGTCATCGAGGTGCACTGCACCTACGACCCGGCCACCAAGGGCGGCGACGCTCCGGACGGCCGCAAAGTCAAGGGCACCATACACTGGGTCTCGGCCAGCCGTTCGCTGCCCGCTCAGGTGCGGCTCTACGACCGCCTCTTCACCGTGGCCAACCCCGGAGCCGAGAAGGACAAGGACTGGCGGGAGCTCTTGAACCCCGGCTCGCTCACCGTGCTGGAGGGGGCCCGGGTGGAGCCCAGCCTGGTCCAGGCCAAGGCAGGCCAGCGCTGGCAATTCGAGCGCAAGGGCTTTTTCTGCGCCGACGACGACAGCGGCCCCGGGACGCTGGTCTTCAACCGCACCGTGACCCTGCGCGACACCTGGCAGAAGATCGTGGCCGCCGACAAGGCCGCCAACTAGCCCCACCGCTGCGCTAAAAACCAGGGGGCCGGCCCGCGCGGGCCGGCCCCCGTATTCATGTCCATGGCCCGCCGCGGCCGGCCGGGGCTATTCCGGATAGCCGCCGCAGCCCACGATGTAGAGTTTGCCGCCGTGCTCCACGCCCTTGACAAAGGTGTGCTTGAGCGAGGGCGCGCGCTCGCCGGGCTTGGGCCAGTAATAGGAAACCCAGCCGGAGCCCTTGGCCTTGACCAGGTCGATATATTCGCGCACCAGGGGTTTGCCCTCCAGGTTGGTTAGCCTGAGCAGGTTGCGCCCCTCCAGGCCGGGGAAGGCCGGGTTGACCAGCTCCACGCCCTCGGCGCTGTCCACGAAGACATAGGTGTCGCGGAAGACGAACTGGCCGTCGGTCCGGCGCAGCTCGGGGAAGGCCGCCTCGCCCTTTTGGCGGATGAGTTCACAGGCCTGGTCCACCTTTTGCACCAGGAACTGGTGCTCCATGCCCAGGCCATAAGCCCCGGAGCCCACCACGTAGCCCTGGCCCGAGGGGGCCCGCACGCCGACCACGTAGGAACTCTTCCAGGAGGGCTCCACGGCCCCGGGCCTGGGCCACTGGTAGAAGACCCAGCCCTGGCCACCCCGGGGCCCACAGGCCAGGTCCAGGGCGTCGCGCACCATGGTCTTTCCGTGGGCGTCGCGCAGGTTGAGTATGTCCTTGCCCACGAACTCCGGAAAGGCCGGGTTGACCACCTCTACGCCCTGGCAAGTGTCCACGAAGACGTATCGGTCGTCCTGGTACCAGCGGCCGCCCGCCTGGTTCAGCTCGGCGAAGGCCGCCTCGCCCTTCTGTCGCACCAATTCGGCGGCGGCGCGCACCAGGGCCACCAGCTCCCTGGCGTCGGGCTGCCGATACTCCTGGTCGGCGGCCCGCGCCGTCCCGGACAGACAGGCCAACAGGCACAGACAAACCAGCGACCACTCCAGTTTCTTGCGGCGCATGCCCCATTCTCCCTGCCCCCCATGGCGGATCGCCGGGGGATGGCCGGGCGTCACGCCCGGCCCTGACTCCAAACTAGAGCAGCCCACCCCCGCAGTCAAGCCGGCCGCGCGGCCGCCAGGGAGAGGGCGGGCGAATTTCGTCGCGACAATTAAAGATTTGTGGCGAGTCGGCCGATGAATGCCCATAGGACGAAAAGCGCGGGGAGGGTGATGATGGGTGGCTTGCCTTCGGTCAACGGCCGCATTGAGCGCCTGCCCACGTTGCCCGCCGTGTTGGCCAATCTCTTCCGCGCCCTGGACGACGACCATTCCTCGGCCCAGGACATCGAGAAGATCCTGGAACATGACCAGTCCACCACCAGCAAGCTGCTTTCGGTGGCCAACTCGGCCTACTATGGCCTGCGCCACGAAGTCACCAGCATCGCGCGGGCCGTGGTGGTTCTGGGCCTGGAGGAGGTGCGTTCCATCTGCATGGGCCTGGTGCTTTCATCCATGCTGCATCCCCACGGCTTCGCCGACCAGGAATCGGCCGCCCAGCTCTGGAGACACGCCCTGGCCGTGCAGCAGGCCGCCCGCGCCCTGGCCGGCCGCTGCCAGGGGGTGAGCAAGGACGTGGCCCTCACCGCCGGTTTGTTGCACGATCTGGGCTGGGTGGTGCTGATGGCCTACCGGCCCGAGACCTGGGCCCGGTTGCGCGCCTCCCTGGCGGAGGAGGGGCTCAGCCTGGACCAGGCCGAGGAGCGCCTGGGCTTCAGCCACCAGGAGGCCGGCCTGGCCCTGGCCCGCCACTGGGACCTGCCGCCGGTGCTGGCCGAGTCCCTGGGTTGGCACCACCGGCCCACGGCCACCCTGCCGCACTTCCAGGTCACGGGGCTGGTGCACCTGGCCGACCTGCTGGCCGGCGGGCTGGGCCAGGGCCCCTGGCATTGGGCCTGTCCCGTGGACTGCCCCCCCTGGCTGGGCGGGGCCCTGGGCCTGAACGCCGCGCAATGGCGGGCATGCCAGGATGAGATGCAGGGCCGGGCCGGCGAGATGGAGGCCCTGTGGACCACCCTCCTGGGCGAAGGGGCGTGAGCGGGCCATGAACGTCAAGCTCACACCACGGGAGGAGCGCTGGGCGCGGCGTCTGGCCGAGGCCCAGGCAGCCAACGAGGAGTTGGTGCGATTGGTGGGGCTGATGCGCGAGTTGCACGCCATCGCCGGCCGGGAGAATGGCCTGAAACGCGGGGCCCAGGCCATGGCCGACGCCCTGGTCAGGTCGCTGGACCTGGAATACTGCGGGTTCTACCTTTTCCAGGACGGGGACTGCCTGCTGGGGGCTCAGAGCGGCCTGGATCCCTCGCCGGCCCTGGCCGAGCTTTTCCGCCAGCGCGTGCAGGGGGGTGGCACCTTCGCCGGCGGCCAGGCCGGGTCCCCGGGTGACAGCCATCTACTCTGCCTGCCCCTGGGCAACGGCCAGGAGCGGCTGGGCGGTTTGGCCATGGTCCTGCGCCAGGCCCCGGACGTCCGCAGCCAGCGCCACCTGGCGGCGGTGAACGAGGCAGTGGCCCCGGTGCTGGAGGCCTTCATCCTGCGCGGCCGGTTGCAAGAGCTCAACCAGGCCTTGCGGGCGCAGGCCCAGCGCTCCTCCCTGGGCATGGCCGAGTTGGACCGCAACCATCTGGAGACCGAGGCCTGCCTGCGCGGGCTCATGGCCCACGACCCCGACCCCCTGTTCGTCATGGACCGCGACGGCCGCCTGATGCGCCTCAACCCGGCCATGGAGCAGCTCCTGGGCTGGTCGCGCGACCATCTGCTGGGCAGACGACTGGCGGATTTCCTGGCCGACCCCGCCGACTGGGCCAAGTTGGAGGGGTTGTTGGAAAACGCCCAGGGGCCGGTGGAACGTGAGGTGCCGATCCTGGTGCAGTGCGGTGAGCGACTCTCGGCCCAGCTCAGCCTGCGCCCCTTTTTCGGCGGACAGGGTAGGGTGGGGGCCATGGGGCGGCTCTGCCGCTCGGACGGCGAGGCCACCAGACCCGGCGGCTACCTGGCCGTGGATGAGGTGCGCGCCCTGGCCGAGCTGACCGGCGAAGCGGTGAACCACACCAACAACCTGCTGACCGCCCTGCGCGCCCACCTGCAACTGTTGCTTTTCCACGACTTGGCCCCGGAGGCCCGCCACCGCCTGGAGATGCTGGAGCATTTGGCCGAGGAGGGGCGGGGGGTGATGCACCGGGTGCAGGGCGGTTTCGACGAGCTGGAGCGGCGCTGCCGCGAGGTTTCTGCCCAGGGCCAGCTTTGGGGGCGCGGCGGGGGGCCGCTCCCGCCCGGCCCGGGCGGGAGATCCTGAGCGGCCCTGGCGAGGTTGGCTAGCGGCGCGGCGGGGCCGGCTTGGCCGTCGGCGCGGAACGGACCACCAGGGGACTTATCCCAGCTTGTCTCTCCACGCGGGCCATGTCGGCCTTGGCCTGGGCGGCCGAGGCATAGGCCCCCAGGCGCACCTTGTACAGCAACCGCCCATCCCGGCTGGTGGACTTGTCCACCCGCGCCTTGATTCCCTTGGCCGCCAATTGCCGGATCTGGGTCTGGGCCCCGCTTTCCTTGCTGAAGGCGCCGAATTGCAGGGCATA
>JAKAGJ010000346.1 GCA_021815655.1 Deltaproteobacteria bacterium
GGGATCTAGTCTTGCCTGGAGGCCGGGCCGCCAGGCCTGGAGGAGTGAGGCGAGGCGGTGGCAACCGCCCAAAACCAGACGGCAACCGATTGTGGGAGGAATTTCATGCACCACGAAGCAGGCGAACTGGCCGCCAAGCTGCTGGAGATGTACCCCGAGATTCAGCAGCACGGGCTCAAATTGGACCTGGAATACAAAGCCGACAAGGCGTACTGGGTGATAAAGCTGGCCAAGGGCGATCACCTGCTGCACACCTTGCTGGACAAGAAGGATGCCGACGCCTGCCTGGAAGGTGTGCAGTGCGTGTACCTGGGGGTGCAGATCGGCCAGTTCGTGAAAAACTTCGAGATGTATAGCTAGAACCAGAGCCATGGCTCCCGCGAGGGCCTGCCCCGGTTGGTCCAGGCCAGCCAGGGCAGGCCCTTGCATGTCGTGGGCCCAAAGGCCCTCGGCGCCGCCCGCCAAGGCCCGGCCAGGCCCTCACATCCCCAGCAGGCTGGCATAGAGTTCGGCATAGGCCCGGGCGCTGGCGCCCCAGGAAAAATCCTGGGCCATGGCCTGTTGCACCAGCCCCCGCCACAGCCGGGGGTGTGAGCGGGTCCACAGGGCCTCGCGCAGGGCACAGCCCAGGTCCTGGGGGCTGAAGTGCTCGAAGGCAAAGCCCGTGCCCAGGCCCGTGATCGGATCAAAGGGCTGCACGGTGTCCTTGAGCCCCCCCGTGGCGCGCACCACCGGCGCGGTGCCGTAGCGCAGGGCGTATATCTGGTTCAGGCCGCAGGGCTCATAGCGGCTGGGCATCATGAATACGTCGCTGCCGGCGGTGATGAGGTGGGCCAGGGGCTCGCTGAACTCCAGCTTGAGCCCCAGGCGGCCGGGGTGGGCGGCGGCCAGGCGCCGCAAGGGCTCCTCGTAGTGGGGCTGGCCCGAGCCCAGGAGGCACACCCGCACGTCGTCCAGGAGCAGGCGGGGCAGGGCCAGGGGCAACAGGTCCACGCCCTTTTGGTAGGCCAGGCGCCCCACGAAACCCAGTATGGTGGTTTCCGGCCCGGCCGGCTCCAGGCCCATCTCGGCCAGCAAGGCCTGGCGGCAGGCCAGCTTGCCGTCCAGATCCCCGGCGGAGTAGCCTCGAGGCAGGTGAGGGTCGGCCTCCGGCGACCACTCCTGATAGTCGGCGCCGTTGAGGATGCCGTGCAGGACCGACCGGCGCTCGGCCAGCACGCCCTCCAGGCCGTGGCCGCCCTCGGGGGTCTGAATCTCGCGGGCGTAGGTGGGGCTGACCGTGGTCAGGGCGTGGGCGGTGACCAGGCCGGCCTTCAGCAGCGAGGTATTGCCCCAGAACTCGCTGCCCCGGGGCGAGTCCAGCCAGGCCGGCAGGCCGGTGAGCCCGAAGGCCTCGCGGGGATAGATGCCCTGGTAGGCCAGGTTGTGAATGGTCAGCAGGGTGGCCGCGCCGGCCAGGGGGCCTGGGTCCCAGGCGCCGGAGCTGAGGATGGCCGGCAAGAGCGCGGTCTGCCAGTCGTGGGCGTGCACCACGCGGGCGGCGAAGCCCAGGGCGCGGGCCAGCTCGATGACCCCCCGGCAGAACCAGACAAAGCGCAGGGGGTTGTCGGCGAAATCCCCTCCCCGCGGGCCGTAGAGGCCCGGGCGGTCGAATAGTTCGCGGTTCTCCAGAAAATACACCCGGCAGCCAGGCAGGCCGGCCTCCCAGACCGTGGCCGGATAGTGGCGGCTGCCGGCGGGCACCGAGAGCGTCAGGCCGCTTTGGCTCAGGCCGTGGGCCTGGCGCTCCACCTGGCGGTGCAGGGGCATCACCAGCACCACCTCCAGCCCCAGGCGGGCCAGGGCCGGGGGCAGGCTGCCGGCCACGTCGCCCAGACCGCCGCTCTTGGCGAAAGGCGCGATCTCGCTGGCGGCAAATAGGACCTTGAGACCGGCGGCTGAATTGGCTGGCGTCATGGATACTCCCCGTGGCTGCTGGGGCCGAAAGTCGTATTGTGGAAAATTTCGTGAAAGTATAAAGTGAAAGAAGATTTACTACAACTTGCCCGCGACACGGACCGGGGGACGGGGTGTAATGACCCTGAACATGCGGTGGTGGAACAAGCTTTGGCAGCGGCGCGAGCGTGATCGCCTGGAGCAGCGGCTGGAAGCCAGCATCCTGGTCTTGGACGGGGAGGGCGGCGCCGGACTGACCCAGGCCCAGCCTGCCCGGGTGCTCAATCTTTCCGAAGGCGGCTGTTGCCTGGCCCTGCCCAGTCTGGCCCTGGAGGGCTTTCATCTGGAGCGCTGCCTGGATTCGCCCCAGGACTTCCCCCTGGAGGTGGCCATCACCGCGCCCAATGGCGGCACCTGGCGCCTCTTGGCCCAGGTGCGCTGGACCAACCGCGACCACGACGGGCAGGACGGCCATTGCCGGGTGGGCGCCCGCTTCGGCGAGGCCCAGGGCCTGCCCCAGAACTGGCGGCGCCTGCTCAGCGCCGCGGCCAGCCCGCCGGCCCATGATTTGTTGAGCAGCAGCGGGGGCCATTGAGGCGGGCCAGCACGATGGCCCCGCCCGGCCCCTGTTCATCCCCCGCAATCTCAGCACGGAGTCGGTCATGAACCAGGTGGTGGAAGGCATTTATCTGGAGACCAAGCAGACCCAGGTGGGCACCGGCCATACCGCCTCGCGGGTCACCTTCAAGAACCACTACGCCCTTTGCCTCAACGGCGAGGAGGCGGTCCTATATCTGCTGGACGACGACCTGGGGCTCACCGGCCTGCGCGAAAAGGTGCCGCTGGGCCGCGTGGCGGGGCGCCTGGAGTACCAACCCCAACTCCAGGAAGCCTTCAGCGCCCTGCTGCCCAAGCTGGGCCCCCGCCCCCAGGCAGCGCCGCGGCCGGCATCCGGGGCGGTGCAGACCCGTACCCCGGCCGCGCCGCCCCAGGAGCGGGTCCAGGCCCAGCCCCCCCAGACGCGCCCGGCGGCTCAACCGCCCCAGACGCGGCAGACGGCCCAGCCCCCCCAGACCCGTCCCACTGCCCAGCCGCCGGCCAAGCCCGCCGGCCAGCAGGAAACCCCCTGGTGGGAGCTGACCCAGAAGGGGGCCTCCAACCTGCTCAAGAAGGATTGAGCCAGGCAAGGGCAACAGGCGCGACTCGCGGCCAGGCCCTGCGCCTGGCCGCGATTTTTATTACAGGCCGTTGGCTTCCTTGGCCGGCAGGGCCAGCAAGGCCCTGACCAGGGGCAGCGCCGCCAGGCGGGCGGGCAACTCCGCCAGACCCGCCAGGCTGGGCGGCTCCGGCGAGCAGCGAAATACCTCCTCGGCCGTGACCACCAGGCTGGCCCCCAGGTCCCAGGGGTCGCGGGGCAACTCCGATAGTATCTGCTCCGGCGCGGCCAGCACCGCCACCGGCGTCTGGGCCGACAAGGCCCCGGCGCGCCAGAGCAGGCCGTAGAGCACATCGGCCAGGCCCCGGCCATCGCCCAGCACGACTCCCTGCCGATCCACGGCCACCACCGGCGCCACCACCAGATCGATGCGCCCCAGGCGCGACTGGGGCAGCCGCAGCATTTGGCCGGCCTGGTTCAGCGAGCCGCCGCGCAGCAGACGGCTGCGCAGCGGCAAGGCCACGTCCCCGGGGTTGACCCGCACCATACCCTGCTTCAGTCCCGGCGTGGCCGCCAGCAGGGTCTTGCCGTCCTGCAGGGCGTTGATGCGCACCTGCAAGAGCACCGGGTCGGGCAGCACCAGGACGGCGCGGGCGCGCAGATATTCCGGCTGGCGGCGCAGGCGCTCGGCGGCGCGGTTGTGGCCCTCGAACACCGGCGGCCGCGGCGCCTCCGACTCCTGGGGCCACAGCTCCCGCCAGCGCTCCAGCAGGCTTTGTCTGATATCTTCCTTGGGGCTCATTCTTGTCCTTTGGCCGGGCGCGGGGATGGCCGGCTAGCGCTCCAGCAGGCGGTCCTGACGCTTGGCTTGCTCCAGGGCGGCCTGTCATTGCAACTGGGGGACGCTCGCCGGGTCGGCGATGAAG
>JAKAGJ010000347.1 GCA_021815655.1 Deltaproteobacteria bacterium
CCGATCTACTACACCGGCGACCGCGCCTTCAAGGACGCGGACGGCTACTTCTGGTTCGTGGGGCGCGACGACGACATCATCAAGTCCAGCGGCTACCGCATCGGCCCCTTCGAGGTGGAGAGCGCCCTGATCGAGCACCCGGCGGTGGCCGAGTGCGCCGTGGTGGGCGCCGAGGACCCCGAGGGCGTGCGCGGCATCCTGGTCAAGGCCTTCATCGTGCTGGCCCAGAACTACGAGCCTAGCGAGGCCCTGGTCAAGGAGCTGCAAAACTACGTCAAGGAAACCACCGCGCCCTACAAGTACCCGCGCCTGGTGGAGTTCGTCAAGGAGCTGCCCAAGACCATCTCCGGCAAAATCCTGCGCCGCGAGTTGCGCAAGCGTCCGGCGGCCACGGTCTAAGGCCCGGTCCAAGCAGGCGGCGTGCAAGCGGGGGACCTCCAGTGGAGGTCCCCCTTTTCATTTGCCCAGGCCCGGGTCTTGGGCGGAGCAAACTCTCAGGCCAGACAAGACGGAGGGGGTGAACCCCGCCATCAAAAAGGCCAAGGCTCACCGCGCCGATGGCGGTCAGTGGCCTATGGACAGCACGTGCACGTCGCCGTGGCGGATGAGACAGCGCTGGCCAGGCCCCTGCTCCAGGATCAGGGCGCCGTCGCCGGCCACTCCCAACACCCGGCCGGCCAATACCTGATCGCCTTGTTGCACCTCCACCCGGCGGCCTTGCAGCCAGCAGCGGCGGTTGTACTCGGCGGTCAGTTCCTCGCGCCCGCCGGCCAGGAGCAGATCATAGAGCGCCGAGGCCTCTTGCAGGATGGCGGCCAGAAGCGGGGCGCGGTCCCAGGTTTGGCCGCTGGCGGCCAGGAGCGAGGCGGCCGGGGCCGGCAACTGGCTCAATTCCTGGAGACTCAGGTTGATATTGAGCCCCACGCCCACCACCACGTGGTCCAGACGCTCGGCCCGGCAGGTGAACTCGGTGAGGATGCCGGCCAGCTTCACGCCGTCCAGAAACACGTCGTTGGGCCACTTGATGGCCGGCTTGAGCCCGCAACGCCCCTCGATGGCCCGGCACAGGGCCACGGCCATGAGATTGGTCAGACTGAAAACCTCCGTGAGCCCCAGTTCCGGGCGCAAGAGCAGTGAAAACAGCAGGCAGGAGCCGGCGGGGGCTGTCCAACGCCGGTCCAGGCGGCCGCGCCCGGCGCTCTGATACTCGGCCACCAGACAGGCGCCATGGGGGGCGCCGGCCTCGGCCCGGCGGCGGGCCTCCAGGTTGGTGCTGTCTATCTCCATGAAGTGCAGGAGGGGCAGGCCCAGGCTGCCGGCGGGCAAGAGGGCCTCCAGGCGCGCCGGCAGGGGGGCCTCGGGCTGAGAGACGAGATGGTAGCCAGCGTTGGAGCGGGCCTCTATGACAAAGCCCTGGGCGCGCAGGGCCTCCACGGCCTTGCCCACCGCCGCCCGGCTGCACCCCAGAAGCTGGCCCATCTCCTGCCCCGAGCGCGGAGCCGGGGCCTCCAAGAGCAGGCGCAGCACTTGGCCGGCGCGGGACAGGTGGGTCGTGCTCATGCCAGTTCCTCCAATGCCGCCAGCACCGCCTGGTTGAAGCCCGCCGGCCCGACCAGGGGCGCCCGCCGCAGGCCGGGCAAATCCACGAGGGCGTGGCCGCCGCCGGGGCGGGCCACCAGCACCGGCCGCTCCACCACGGCCAGCATGGGCAGGTCGTTCAAGGCATCGCCCAGGGCCATGCTGACTAGCCCGGGATCCAGGCGGCGGTACAGGTCCAGCAGCAGGGACACCGCCCTCCCCTTGCCCCCGCCGCTGAAGGCATGCCAGAAGCGCCCGCCCTGGGCCACCTCCAGGCCGGCACTGGCGGCGGCCCGGCCAAGGTCCGAGGCGTCTATAGGGGTGGCGGTGGGCAGCAGGGGCTCGTCGTAGTGGCGCCGCCTGGCCAGGACCGCGCTCGCCAGACTCAGGCCGGTGAGGGCCGCCACCTCCTGGTCGTCCATGTCCCCAAAGCCCCGCAGGCCGAAGCGGACCTTGAGGGGGGCCAGGCGGCGGCGCACCTCGTCAACGGGCAGCCCCAGGTCCTGGCGCAGCCAGCCCGGTCCCTGGGCCTGCCACTGACTCCCGCCGTCCAGCCCGGCCAGGGGATGGCTGCTGGGCAGGTACACCCCACCGCCGTTCTCGGCGATCAAGGGGCCGTCAAACTCCAGCATTTGCTTTAACTCCAGCAGCTCCCCAAAGCTTTTGCTGGAGCAAGGCACCAGGGGCGCCCCGCGCGCCTTGAGGGCCTTTAAAGCCGGCCGCGCGGGCTCAAAGGTATAGGTCTGGTGGTCCAGCAGGGTGCCGTCCAGGTCCGTAAAGACCACCAGGCCCAAGGCTACTTGCGCCCCTCGGGGTGGAAGTAGTCGCGGATCAGGCGCACGGCGCAGAACTTGCCGCACATGGTGCACACTTCGTCCTCGGCTGGCGGCGTCTTCTGGCGGATGGCCCGGGCGGTCTTGGGGTCCAGGCACAGGTTGAACATGGCCTCCCAGTCCATGCGCCGGCGGGCGTCGGCCATGGCCCGGTCGCGCTCAATGGAGGCCTGGCGGCCCCGGGCGATGTCGGCGGCGTGGGCGGCGATGCGCGTGACCACCACCCCCCGGTAGACCTCCTCCGGCCCTGGCAGGGCCAGGTGCTCGCTGGGGGTGACGTAGCACAAGAAGTCGGCCCCGGCCCAGCCGGCCAAGGCCCCGCCGATGGCGCAGGCCACGTGGTCATGGCCGGCGGCCACGTCGGTGACCAGGGGACCCAGCACGTAGAAGGGCGCGTTGTGGCACAGGCGCTTCTGCAACTGGATGTTGGCCTGCACCTGGTCCAGGGGCACGTGCCCCGGACCCTCGATCATCACCTGCACCCCGGCGTCCCAGGCCCGCTGGGTCAACTCGCCCAGAGTAATAAGCTCGCTGATCTGGGCGCGGTCGGTGGCGTCGGCCAAGCACCCGGGCCTGAGCCCGTCGCCCAGGCTCAAGGTCACGTCGTGGGCGCGGGCGATCTCCAAGAGGCGGTCGTATTGCTCGTACAGGGGGTTCTCGGCCTGGTTGGCGATGATCCAGCAGGCCAGGAAAGCCCCGCCACGGCTGACGATATCCGTGACGCGCCCCTCGGCCTTCAGCCGCTCCAGGGCATGCCGGGTCACGCCGCAGTGCACGGTCATGAAGTCCACGCCTTCCCGGGCCTGCTCCTCGATGACCTGAAATATGTCGTCGGCGCTGAGGTCCACCACGCCCCGGTCCTGGGCGGCGGCGTTGACCGCGGCCTGGTAGATGGGCACCGTGCCCACGGCCACCGGCGAGTTGTCCAGCACCTGGCGGCGCAGGGCCTTCAGATCGCCGCCGGTGGAGAGGTCCATCACCGCGTCGGCCCCGGCCTCCAGGGCGGCCTGGAGCTTGACCATCTCCTCGCCGAAATCGTAGCGGTCGGGGCTGGAGCCCAGGTTGGCGTTGACCTTGACCCTTAGCCCCTGGCCCACGCCGCAGGGCTTGAGGCCCACGTGGGCCGGGTTGGCGGGGATGGCCACCGTGCCGGCGGCCACCCGCTGGCGCAAGGTTTCAGGCTCCAGGGCCTCGTCCCGGGCCACCAGCTCCAGGGCCGGGCTGAGCCTCCCCTGACGAGCCAATTCCAATTGTGTTGCCATTATGCTTAGTTACCCTGGTTTTCTCGAATATGGTTGAGGAACAAGCCAAGCTGGCTGATGGTTATGACTTTTCGCGCGGACCCGCCTGGGCGGCGGCCTCCCGCAGTTGGTACTCCAGGTCGGCCAGGGCGCGCACCGGCCCCCGCCCGGCGCCCAGGGGCTGGCCGGCAATAATGGCCCGACGCACCAGGAGCCTGGCCCGCTCCACCGCCGCCTCAAGCTCCCAGCCTTGGGCCAGCAGCGTGGCCAGGGCCGAGGCCAGGGTGCAGCCGGTGCCGTGGTTGTGTGGGTTGTCCAGACGCGAGGCGCCAAAGCGCCGCTCC
>JAKAGJ010000348.1 GCA_021815655.1 Deltaproteobacteria bacterium
ACATCGACCAGGTGACCCAGAACCACGCCGCCGTGGCCCAGGAGCTGGCCGCCGAGATGGGGCGCTTCCGCACCAACGCCGGCGCCCGGGGCCCCGCCCCCCAGCCCACCCGGCGGCTGCCGGCCCCGCCAGCCGGCCGTGCCTAGCCTGGCCCGCCGGCCAGCGTAGCAAATCCGCTACACGGCCTGCCCCGCGGCCTCCGGGCCCAGGGGCAGGCCGTGGCGTTTCATCTTCTTGTATAGCAGGGTGCGGTGGATGCCCAGCACCTGGGCGGCCTGGGCCTTGTTGTCCCCGCTGACCGCCAGGGCGTGGCGGATGGCCTCGCGCTCGGCCCGGGCCAGCACCTCCCTCAGCCGCCAACGCCGGCCGTCCGGCTGGCTGGGCGGGGTGCGCCGCAGGCAGTAGGGCAGGTCCTCCAGGTGGATGGTCTGGCCGCGCAGGGAGGACAGCACCCGCTCCAGCACGTTGCTCAGCTCGCGCACGTTGCCCGGCCAGGGGTGGGCCAGGAGCACGTCCTGGGCCTCGGGGGTGAGGGTGTAGCCTTCCTGCGACACGCCCTGGTCCAACTGGCCCAGCAGGTGCCGGGCCAGGGGCAGTATGTCTTCGGGGCGGCCGCGCAGGGGCGGTATCTGCAAGGGGATGACGTTCAGGCGGTAGAAGAGGTCCTTGCGGAAGCGGCCCAGGCCCACCATCTCCTCCAGGTTCTGGTTGGTGGCGGCGATCAGCCGGAAGTCGCTGTGGATGACCGCGGTGCCCCCCACGCGCTCCAGCTCCTTCTCCTCCAGCACCCGCAAGAGCTTGGGCTGCATGGCCAAGGGCAGGTCGCCGATCTCGTCCAGAAAGATCGTGCCCCCGTGGGCCAGCTCGAACTTGCCAGGCTTGCCCTCGTTGCGCGCGCCGGTGAAGGCCCCCCGCTCATAGCCGAAGAGCTCGGCCTCGAAAAGGTCGGCCGGGATGGCCGAGCAGTTGAGGCGGATGAAGGGGTGCAGCCGCCGGGGGGAGGCGTCGTGGATGGCCTGGGCGAATAGCTCCTTGCCCGTGCCGGACTCGCCGCTTATCAAGACCGGCGACTGGTTGGCCGAGGCCATCAGGGCCTCGTTCTTCAGGTCGCGGATGGCCGCGCTCTGGCCGATGATGCTGTCCATGGTGTAGCGGGTGGAGCGCAGGGAGATCAGCTCGTTCTCGTAGAACTTGATCTTGGACTCCAGGAGGGAGAGCTTGCGGGCCAGCCGGCTCAGGTCGCGCACGTCCTTGAACATCACCTGGCCGAAGACGGCGATAACCCGGCCGTCCTTGAAGATGGGAATGCGCTGCACCACCATGTCCTGGCCCATGATCCGGTGCGACAGGTTGATCTCCGGCTTGCCGGTCTGGGCCACGATGTGCATGCGCGTGTTTTCCACCACCTCGGTGGCGTGGCGGCCGATCTGGGCCTTGTGGTCCACCCCCAGGAAGCGGCCATAAGGCTCGTTGAAATGGGTGATGTAGCCCTGGGCATCGGTGACCACCACCCCGTTGTGGATGTGGTCCAGGATGAGCCGGTACATCTGGAGTTGGCGGGCGGCCCAGCGGGGCAGCCGGGCCAGTTGTTCTGGGGTGGGCTCGGGGCTGGCCAGGGGCCGCGGGTTGGCTCCTTCCGGGCTGGGCATGGGCCCTCCTTTCGTAGCTGACGGGCTACATGTAGCAATAGCGCTACATATATTGCCAAATCCACAGGAGCCCTGGCAAGCCCCCGCCGTCCGGCCGACCCCAAAAAACGAAGCCCAAAAGACGCCAATTCCTACTTTTTCACCAAGTCTTCCCCGCCTCGCGCTAAGCTTAATTCTAGCTGGCCCGCATCTTGCTCTTTTTCAAATCGCCAGTCTGGACCTGAGCGCCCCCACATCCGGGAGGAGAAAATGGATATCAGCGAACCAGCCATCACGCGCGAGCAGATACTCATCCTGAAGGACCCCGACTTCAACGCCCAGAACGTCTGCCTGGTCACCGGCGCGGCCACCGGCATCGGCCGGGCCACCGCCGTGGCCGCCGCGGCCAACGGACTGATGACCGTGGGCTTGGATGTCAACGAGGCCGAGGGCAGGAAGACCCAGCAGATGGCCCGGGAGCTGGGTGGCCAGATGGTTTTCCTCAAGTGCGACCTCACCAGCGACCGCGACATCGAGAGCGCCGTGGCCGAGGCCGACAAGCTGGGGGCGGTGAAATACCTGGCCAACATCGCCGGCCTCCAGCACATCGACTCCGTGGAGAACTTTCCCATGGAGAAATACGACCTGATGCAGCGCATCATGCTGCGCGCCCCCTTCTATCTGGCCAAGCTCGCCATCCCCCTGATGCGCAAGAGCCCGGGCGGCACCGGCGCCGTGGGCAACATGAGCAGCGCCCACGGCCACATCTGCACCATGAACAAGCCGGTCTACAACATCACCAAGTTCGGCCTGCGCGCGCTAAGCCAGTCCATCAGCGCCGAGGGCGGCGGGCTGATCCGCTCCTTCACCGTCTCCACCGGTTTCGTCAAGACCCCCCTGGCCCTGAACCAGATCCCCGCCCAGGCCGCCCAGCGCGGCATCTCCCAGGAGGAGGTGGTCTGCGACGTGATGCTGGGCCGCTCGCGGGTCAAGGAGATGATGGACCCGGTGGAGGTGGGCAACCTCTTCATCTTCGGCTTTTCGCGCCACGCCCGCCACCTGGTGGGCGGCGACATGCTCTTCGACGGCGGCATGGTTCTCACCTACTAGCGCGGGGAACAAGGCCCATGGCCCTCAGCGACGGCGTCCAGATCACCATCGGCCTGGTCCTCTTGGCCGGGGTCTATGTCCTCACCCGCGTGGGAGTGGCCCGCCGCATGAGCCGGGCCGGCCGGAGCATCCAGGCCGAGCTGGAGAAGCGCGGAGCGGTGGACGCCTTGAGCGCCGTGCGTCTGCCCTATGACCGCACCGACTGGCTGAGCTTCGGCCTGCGCGACTATCGCCCCCAGGCCCTCAAAGGGCTGGTGCAGAGCGGCGCCGTGGGCAGGACCGACCAAGGCGGATACCACCTGGTCCGGGCCGGTGCGGACGGCGCTCCGCCGGCGCCGGGGGAAGAGCCATGATCGGCGGGTACAAGGTCTTTGAAACCTGGAAGGCTGACGGAAAGGGGGTGAAGACCTAGGCGACGGCCTCCAAGCCCATTCCTGACGCTGACCGCAAACAACTTTTATTTTTCGGGGAGGGAAGATGAAAAAGTTAGGTTTGTTGGCCCTGGCGGCGCTCCTGGCCATCGGCTTCACCCTGGGCGGAGTGGCCGCCATCCAGGCCGCCGAGGCCAGGAAGGAAGTCAAGTTCGGCGAGGACAAGCGCCACATCGACTGGAAGACCAAGAAGGTGACCACCGCCAAGGAGACCATCAACTGGCGCATGACCGGCCCCTGGACCACGGGCATCCTGTTCTATGACTTCATGGAGCACTTCGCCGACAGCGTGCGCGCCGCCTCCGGCGGCCGTCTGAACATCAAGGTATTCCCGGCGGGCGCCCTGGTGCCGGCCATGGAGACCTTCGACGCCGTGAGCAAGGGCGTGGTGCAGGTGGGCCACTCCTGGCCCGGCTACTGGAAGGGCAAGAACGAGGCCTTCACCGCCTACGCCTCCGTGCCCTTTGGCGTGGACACCGAGGCCTACAACATCTGGTATTACGAGCGTGGCGGCGACAAGATGATGGACGAGCTTTACGCCCGCTTCAACCTGAAGCCCTTCTTCGGCGGCAACTCCGGCCAGGAGTTGGGTCTGCACTCCAACAAGGCCGCCACCAAGATGGCCGACTTCAAGGGCATGAAGGTGCGCACTCCCGGCTGGTACATGGACATCCTCACCCGCATGGGCGTCTCGGTCACCCCGCTGCCCGGCGGCGAGATCTACCTGGCCCTGGAGCGCGGCATCATCGACGCCTGCGAGTTCAGCTCGCCGGCCGTCAACCTGCCCCTGGGCTTCCACGAGATCACCAAGTATGTCATCTAGCCC
>JAKAGJ010000349.1 GCA_021815655.1 Deltaproteobacteria bacterium
GGGGCGCGGTTGGCAACCACGGCGCCGGCGGTATGCGAGAAGGCCTATGGCCAGGTTTGGTAGCAGCCGACGGGCCGCGGGGCAAGCGGCACCCAAGGCGGGCACCCCCCAGCGCGGGCTGGGACAAGGCCAGCGCAGCGCCCATCTGGCGATCGGCAAAACACCCCAGAACGAAACTCTGAGTTCGCTCCACACACCCAAAAGCTTGGACGATTAACCAGCCCCCCGCGAAACCCAAGCCCAGTTCCCCGACACAGCCACGCCATATCACGGCATAAATAAAATTTGCACCACGTCGGCCATCATTCGGCTGCTTTTTAGTCAAATTTCATGATTTATAGTAGTAAAATAGTTATTTATGAAAACACTTCTTATCTATCCCCAGAGCCCGGATACCTTCTGGAGCTTCAAGCACGCCCTGCGTTTCATCGCCAAGAGAGCCCTGCACCCACCCTTGGGGCTGCTGACCGTAGCGGCCATGCTCCCTGAAGCCTGGGAGAAGAAGCTCATCGACGAAAACGTGGAATCCCTGCTGGACAAGCACCTGGAGTGGGCCGACTACGTCTTTATCAGCGCCATGGATATCCAGAGGCAGGCCGTTAGGCGGGTGTTGGCCCGCTGCCGGGAGAAGGGCGTCAAGGTGGTGGCCGGAGGGCCCCTTTTCACCACCTGCCACCACGAGTTCAGCGGAGTCGACCACTTCGTGCTTGGCGAGGCGGAGATCACCCTGCCCAGGTTCCTGCGTGACCTGGAGGCTGGCCAGGCCAAGGCCATCTATGACACCGATCAGTTCCCCGATCTTACTGCCACCCCCACGCCCCTGTGGAGCCTGATCAAGCTCAGGCGCTACGCCTCCATGAGCGTCCAATATTCCCGAGGCTGCCCCTACCACTGCGAGTTCTGCGACATCACCGCCCTGTTCGGCCGCAAGGTGCGCACCAAGGGCACCGCGCAGATACTGGCCGAGTTCGGCGCCATCCATGCCGCGGGTTGGCGGGGCCCCCTGTTCATCGTTGACGACAACTTCATCGGCAACAGGGCCAAGCTGAAAAGAGAGGTCCTACCGGCGATCATCGCCTGGATGCGCCGGCACAACCACCCCTTCAGCCTCTCAACCGAAGTCTCCATCGACCTGAGCGATGACGACGAGCTGATGTCCCTGATGGTGCGGGCCGGCTTCGAGGGGGTGTTCGTGGGCATCGAGACCCCCAGCGAGGAGAGCCTTGCCGAGTGCAGCAAGCTACAAAACCGGAACCGCAACCTGGTGGCCTGCGTGAAGAAGATACAGGGTTTCGGCATGGAGGTGCGTGGCGGGTTCATCGTGGGTTTCGACCACGACTCCCCCGCGGTTTTCGACAAGCAGATCGAGCTGATCCAGAACAGCCGCATCATCACGGCCATGGTGGGGCTGCTGAACGCCCCTCGGGGCAGCCGGCTCTATCAGCGCGTGGTGCGGGAAGGTCGCCTGCTGAGCGAGGCCTCCGGCGACAACACCGACCTGTCCACCAATGTCCAACCCAAGATGGGCCTGGAGGCCTTGTCCCAGGGCTACCGCCGGATCATCCGCGGCATCTATTCCCCCACGCCCTATTACGCCCGAGTGCGCGCCTACCTGCGCGATTACGACCCCAAGGCCAAAATCAGATGCGGGTTCAAGCTGGAATACCTGCGCCTGCACTCCGGCTATGCCTGGGCCTTTTTCAAGTCCCTGCTCGTGCTGGGAGTCAAGGACCGGGCCCGCCTGCACTACTGGAAGTTCCTCGTCTGGTCCCTGGTCCGGCGGCCTCGCCTCTTTCCCTTGGCCATGACCTTCGCCATCTACGGCTACCATTTTCGCAAGGTCTTCCACGCCTGTCTGTAGCCTGCGCATGCCGCGCTAAAACCGGTGGACCACAGACGGGCCGGCCGGGCCCGGTCTACTTGAGCCAGTAGGCCGAGCCCACCACCAACAGCTTGCCCTTGAGCTTCACCCCTTGCAGGTAGACCCGGCACTTTTCGGGCTTGTCCTGGCCGGGCTTGGGCCAGAAAACCTCCATCCAGCCCTTGCCCTTGGCCTTGACCAGGGCCAACTCGTCGCGGGTGACATAGGCGCCACCCGCGTCCTGGAAGTCCCAGAAGTTCTTGCCCTCCAACTGGGGGGCGGCCCCGTTGGCCAGCTCCAGGCCGGTCTCGTCGAAGACGAAGATGTAGTGCCCACCCTTGAGCCACTTGCTTCCGGGCTTGCTGAACTCGGGGAGGGCGGCCTCGCCCTTGGCCTTGATCTGTTTCACCGCCGCCTTGACCAGGGCCTGGACCTCCTTGTCCTGCTTCTTGTCCACCGCCGACCAGGCCGGCCCGGCGGCCCAGGCCGAGGCCAGCATCAATCCCAGACACAGCAACGCGAGCTTTTTGAACACGGCGGCATCCTTCTCATGAATGTGAAGCGTCACGCCACGGGCGGGGTCGCCCACCCCCAAGGGCATCGCCCCCATGCTGCCAGTGATTTGCCCCCGGGACAAGCCCGTTTTGGGGCGCGCGGGCCCCCTAGACCAGGGTGATCAGGCCCGGCCGGTCGCAGGTCTCCAGATGGGACACCGAATTGAAGGAGTGCAGGGTGAGGCGGTGCTGGTCGTACTTGAATACGCTCACCGAGGAGTTGCGTATCTGCCAGGTCAGCCGGAGGGCCACCTCGTCCTCCAGGGACAGGGCCATGCGCATCACCGCCGAGATGGGCCCGCCCGAGGAGAAGACCGCCACCCGCCGGCCCCGTCCCTGCTCCTCCATCACCCGGCGCACAAACCCCTGCACCCGCTCCTGGAAGCCTCGCCAGGTTTCGGGACCGGCCTGTCCGACCGGGGCGGTGAGCCAGTGCAGCATGCCTCGCTCATAGGCCTGGCGGAAGGCCGGACGGTCGCTGGCCAGGGCCCGCATCTCGGCCAGGTTGCGCGGCCCCGGTCCAGGCAGGTGGGGCAGCAGGGAGTCCATTATGGCCATGGAGTTGTACTCGTTGCCCTCCGGCGCCAGTTGCAGCATGGCCGGGTCCTGCCCCAGGCCGGATAGCACCAGCTCGGCGGTGTGGCGCTGGCGGGTGAGCGTGCCGCTGTAAGCCGCGTTGAAGCGCACCCCCCGGCAGCTCAGGTAGTCGCCCAGCACCCGGGCCTGCTCGCGTCCCAGCTCGGAGAGATGGTCATAGTTCTTGCCGTCGTAGGTGGCCTGGCCGTGCCGGATGAAATATATCTCGCTCATGCTGGGGCGCTCCGGGTGATGGGGGGCTGACTTTGGCGACCAGGCCCATGCTGTCCGCTCCTGGCCGGGCTGTCAAGCCCAGGGCTTGGGCCGGGGCGTCCGGTCGGGCGGGACCTGCCGGCGTGACGGCTCAGGACGGATTCAGGATGTGGCCCACGGCCTGGCGCAGCACCCTGGTGGTGGCCTCGCGGTCGAAGTCGGGGCTGAGCACCGCGCAGATCATCAGGCCGTTGAAAAGGGCCCCCAGCAGTTCCAGACGGCCCTCCAGGTCGCGGTCGTTGCGGAAATGCTCACCCCGGCCGCTGGCCAGCAGGAGCCCGCGCATATGGTCGCGGAGGGTGCGGTGGGCCTGGCGCACCATTTCCATCACCTTGGGGTTGCGGGTGGCTTCGGCCATGACCTCCAGCATCAGGTCCGAGTTCACCCGGTCGGTGTTGCGATCCACGCCGTGCCCCACCTGGGTGGCCAGGGAGGTGAGGATGTCCTGGCCGCCCTCGGCCATCTGGTCCATAAGCTCCAGGGTCTCGTCGATGTCCTGCTGGACTATGGCCTCGATTATCTCTTCCTTGCCCCGGAAGTAGTTGTAGATGTGGCCGGCGCTCATGCCGGCGACCTTGGATATCTCGGCCATGCTGGCGGCGTGGAAGCCGTGGCGGCGGAAGCAGAGCCCGGCCGCCTCCAGCACCTGGCGGCGGCGGGCCTGGGCCCGGGCCAGGCAGGAGGCCTTGCGGTCGCATTCGTGGGTCATGCCGATCCAGCCCCGCCG
>JAKAGJ010000350.1 GCA_021815655.1 Deltaproteobacteria bacterium
CGCCGGCCCGGCCGGCGCCGCCGGCGCGGCCCCTCTCTTCCAGGGGCTTGTTGGTCAGCCCCAGTGTCTCCTTGATTTGCATGGCCTGCCTTCCCTACACCATGTTTCGGTCGATGATGTCCTGGGTAATGACAAAAAGGCGCTCTTGCAGCTTGGCCGATTCATCGGGTCCCAGGGACTTGACGACCTCTCCACTCTGGGGGTCCAGCACCTTGAATTGCAACTGCCCGCTGGCGGCGTCCTGGCCTATGTCCAGTTCCTGGCCGTACTCCACGGAGAGCTGCTTGAGGGCCAAGTCCTCCACCCCGCCCAAACCGCCACCCAGACCTGGCAGGCGGTAACCGATATTGCTGACGATTTCGGCGGTGATCTTCTCTATGACCTGCTTGCGTCTGGCCTCGATGCTGATGTTCACCTGATCAGAGGGTGCCGGCCCGCTGGCCGCCCGGGAGCGCGCCAGGCGCTGGCCACGGCTCAGCTGCTTGGCGTAGGTCCTTAAAATATTTTGCACCTGATATGAGGTGATGGCCATCGCGCTATACTTCCCTTCACCTCTTTTATCGGGCGATCCGCGCAAAAACTTTATAGCTTTTTTAAGCCTAATGTCAATTGGGCGCTGGCCCGCCGGCCCGCTTGCGCCTTCTGGGGATATTACGCTATTATTATATACGAAACAGTACATATCAGACCCAGGTAATCGTTCCTATGCCTACCGTGCGTGCCACAGCTGCACCTCAGGCGACCCCCAGCGTGGGGGCCACGGCATCCGCTTGCGCGGGGACGGAGCCGGCGGCGGCTGGCGGCAGCCCGGTGCTCAGCGTCACCAGCCACAGCTTGAGCCTGAGCACGCGGGCTTTCAGCGTGGACTTTTCCTGGAGCCGAGTGGAAACCAGCCAGCCCGGCCGGGCTGGCGGCGCTTCCGCCACTGCCGCCGCGCCGGCCGCGTCAGGGACGCCGCCCTCCCGCCCCAGCCGCCGGCCTCCCCAGAGTTTCGGGGAGATGTTGCGGCGCCAGCAGTTGGCCCAGCTGTTGATCGTGGTGCCGCCCACGCCCCGCGACGCCGTGCTGCTCTCCTCGGCCGAGACGCCGTCCAGCCCCCAGCCAGGGCCGGTCTGCCGGGCCTATTCCCAGGCCCAGGGGCCCTTGGCCCATTCCTCCCTTCTCTTTAGCGCCTGATCGGCATACCCGGACCCTTTCTTTAGACCACCCGGCCCCGCCACCCCCGGTCGCCTTTTGCCGGGACGGGCATTATTTGCCTGCCCTGGGCCGCCGCACTCAGGGGGCCGAGGCCATATCTCGCTGATTTACCAAGATATATATACGTAAAAATACTCCGGGCCTGGCATGATGGTTGCATTTTTGCTGGATGGGGAGAACTACCCGCCAAAAAAGCCGTGCCGGCCAGGGGCCGGCCTGGGAGGGCATGTGCGCATCCTGGCGTTGGGCAGCGACAATTTCGTCAAGCCTCTCAGGGCCTTGGGGCAGGAGGTCTACACGGCTTCCCACCTGGGTGACCCGGCGGCCCAGGCGGCGCGGGCCGACCCCGACTGGCCGGGCCTGGAGGCGGCGGCAGCCGCCAGGCGTCTGAAATTTGACGCCATCCTGGTGGCCGACGACGTGGGCCGGCGCACGCTGCCCACCGGCCTGTGGGCCGCCGAGGCGGTGACGGTCTTCTACGGCGTGGACGCGCCCCTGAACCGTTTTTGGCAAGACCCCTATGCTCGCCTCTTTGACCTGGCCCTTTTGGATCAGCCCGGCGAGGCGGCCCGGTTGGCCCAGGAACACGCGGGGGCCCACTGGCTGCCCCTGGCCGTGGATTTTGAGCTGTACCAGGGGCAGGCTCGCGGAGGAGCTTGCCCTGGGGTGGGTTGTGTGGGGGTGTTGGATGAGGTTCTGCGTCCCAAGCGCTCGGCAATCTTGGCTAAAATAGCCAAGATCGCGCCAGTGCTCCAGCGGGGGGGGCGCCAGGGGCAGTGGTTCGACACCGCCCAGGCGGCGCGGCTGTACCGCTCCTGCCCGGTGGTGCTCAACGAGAACCTTTTCCCCGGCGTCACCACCCGGCCCCTGGAGGTGATGGCGGCGGGGGGCTGTCTGCTCAGCGAGGCCGCGCCCGGCAGCATGGACCGGCTGTTTCAGGATGGGCAGCATCTGACCTATTTTGGCCCAAGCAATTTAGAGCAAAAGCTCGAAGAACTGCTGGGCGACCCTGCCCGGCGCCAACGCCTGGCCCAAGCCGGCCAGGAGGAGGTGCGGCAGCGGCATGATTTCCGGCGGCGCGCCGAGGAGATAATCCTGCGCATCCAGGAGGCGGCAGGCCAAGGGCAGGCGGAGCGGCCCCGGGCTCGGGGTGGCGAGGCCCTGCGCCTGGAGGGCGAGGCCCTCTTGTGGGCGGGGTTGCGCTGGCCGGACCAGGGAGGGGCACAGCGACTGCTGCGGGCCGCCGGGCGCCTGCGGGCCGCGGCCCGTGACGGCGCCGACCGCCTGGCCGCCTGCCGGGGCGCGGGGCGGGCTTTGTTGGCTTTAGGCAATTATAGCGAGGCCTTGGCCTATATGGCCCAGGCAAGGGATGGCGGTACTTCGGCCGATGCCTTGGCCTGGATTTTAAGCACCTGGCAGGCGGGCCAGCCCGCCCAGGCCCGCCAGGCCCAAGGCCGCCTGGACGGCGTGCCGGGTGAGCCGGGGCAGGCGGGCTTCCACCTGGCGGCGGCGGGACTATTGAGTCAGGCTGGCCAGGATTTCTGCGCCGGCTTCAACCGGCGGGGCCTGGGCCTGCCCCTGTGGACAAGCATGGAGCATTTGCTTGAGGCCGTGGCTCTGGATCCGGGCCTGACCCAGGGCTGGGAGGCCTTGGGCGACCTGCTCTTGGCCCAGGGCGCCCCCAACCAGGCCCATGACTGTCTCAGCCGGGCGCGAAGCCTGGCCGACCGGCCGGAGCTGGCCGCCAAACAGGCCCGGGCCGCCTGGGAAGGATACTTGGCGTGAGCGCAGCCATGGAAATAACTCAGCAGGGTGACTGCCTTTTGGGCGGAAAGCTGCTACACCCGGGGCAGGGCGCCCTGCTGGCCGCCGGCCAGGACTTGGCCCCACTATTGGAGGTGGCCCAGGCCGAGGACACCCTGGTGCTGGCCGGCCTGGGTCTGGGTTGGCATGCCCAGGCCGTGGCCGAGCATGACCCGGCGCCCCATCTGCTGGTCTATGAGCCTGATGAGAGTCGCCGCGCCTGGGCCGCGGCCTTGGGGCCGGCCTGGCCGCGGGGGCCAAGGCCGTGCTGGCCCAGGACCAGGAGCAATTGATAGAGGCCTTGGCTCCGCGGCTGGTCTATGCCCCGGCAGGACGCGTGGCCATCTATAGCCACCCGGCCTACCGCCAGGCGGCGCCGGAGGTCCTGGCCCAGGCCGAGGCCATGGTAAGGCGCAGCCAGAGCCGGGGCCGGGTGGAACAGGCCAACCGCGCCGCCAAGCAAGGTCTGTGGCTGGAGCACCTGGCCACCAACTTCCATCATGTACTTAAACTTCCTGACATCTCCCATCTGGCGGGCCTGGGGCGGGGACAGGCGGCCCTGGTAGTGGGGGCCGGCCCATCCCTGGATCAAAGCCTCAAGGATTTGGCGGGCATGGATCGACGGTGCCTGGTACTGGCCGCGGCATCGGCTCTGGGACCCCTGGCCAGCGTGGGGCTGGCGCCCCATGTGGCCCTGGCCATGGAGGCCAAGGACGAGTCCCGGCAATTGGCAGGCGCGGACCCCCGGCGCACCTTGTTGGCGGCGGCCACCAGCTCCCATCCCGCCCACTTTGCGGCCTGGCCGGGGGATTTGGCGCTGTTCCATCTGCAAGGCTGGGTGGCGGAGCTCTGCGGCGGCTGGGCCCTGCCCTCGGGCGGACACGTGACCAGCGTGGCCTTTTCGCTTGCCGTGTTGCTGGGTTGCAACCCCATAATCCTGGTGGGCCAGGACCTGGCCTTCAGTGGAGGACGCCAGCACGCCAGCCGCC
>JAKAGJ010000351.1 GCA_021815655.1 Deltaproteobacteria bacterium
GGGCAGCCCCTGGCTCACGGGCACGGTCTGGCCCAGCTTGCCGCACATGAAGCCGGCCGTGGCCAGGGCCGGGTCGTTGCCCACCATGGTGATGCGCGCCAGGGCCTGGGGGCCGTTGCCGATGATGTTGACGTCCTTGACCGGGTGGGTGAGCTTGCCGTCCTCGATGGCGTAGCCGCTTTTGACGTAAAAGCTGAAGTCCCCGGCGCCGATGTTCACCTGGCCGTTGGTGAACTGCACGGCGTAGAGCCCCTTCTTGACCGAGGCGATGATCTCCGCCGGGTCATGGGGGCCGGCCTCCATGAAGGTGGCGCGCATGCGGGGCATGGGGGCGTACTCGAAACTCTGGCGCCGGCCCGAGCCGGTGGAGTCGCACTTGTACCAGCGGGCGCTCAGGCGGTCGTGCAGGTAGGAGCGCAGCACGCCCTTTTCCACCAGCACCGTGCGCTGGCTCTCGCCACCCTCGTCGTCGAAATTGATGGCCCCGTGGGCGTGGGGGATGGTGCCGTCGTCCACCACCGTGACCTGGGCCTCGGCCACCTTCTGCCCCATGCGCTCGGCGTAGGTGCTCACCCGGCGGCGGTTGAAGTCCGCCTCCAGGCCGTGGCCTATGGCCTCGTGCAAAAGGATGCCCGCCGAGCCCGGGGCCAGCACGCAGGGCATCTCGCCGGCCGCCAGCGGTTTGGCGTCGAACAGCTCCAGGGTGCGCTTGACCGCGCCGTCGGCCAACTGGTCGAGAAGCTCCGGGGTGTAGACCTCGCGGCCGGTGCGCGTGGTCAGATCGCGGTAGTTGGATTCCCGCCGGCCCCCTTGCTCGGCCACGCAAGATGCGAAAAGGCTGGTGCGCGGGCGCAGGTCGCTTAAGAGCACACCCTCGCTGTTGGCCAGAAGCACCCGGGACTGGCCGTCGTGGAACTGCAAGAGGGTCTTCTTGATGCGTCCGTCGGCGGCGGCCATGCGGCCGCCCACCCGGCGCAGTATCTCCAGACGCTCGGGCACCTCCACCTGGTCCCAGGGCCGGAGCTGGGGGTAGAGGTCCAGGCGCGTCTGCCGGCGCAGGGGCCGCACTTCCACCCCCCGCGATCCCGGGGCCTGGCCGCCGCCGTTGGCCAGCGAGGCCGCGGCGCGCGCCGCCTCCAGCATGGCCGGCAGGCTTAGCTCCTGGCTGAAGGCGTAGCCGGTCTGCTCTCCCTTGAGCACCCGCACGCCCATGCCCAGGCTCACCGAGGTGTAGGCCCGGTTGACCTTGCCGTCCTCCATGACGATCCAGGTGCCCTGGCTGTGCTGGAAATACAGGTCGCTGTAGTCGCCGCCGTGGTCAAGCGCCTGGCGCAACACGCGGTCCAGGTCGCCGGCGCTGATGCCGAAGGCATCCCCGAAATAATCCAGAGGCCCCGGCGGCGGGGCGGGCTGGCCGCTCATCAACGACTGGCAGCCCAGAGTCAAGAGCACCGGCCCGGCCACGGTGGCGGCGGTGGCGGCCCTGAGAAATCCCCGGCGGCTCATGCCGCCCGCGCCAACCTGCTCGGTCATCATGATCTTCTCCCCGGCCAGAACCCTTGGCCCCGCGCCAGCCCGGGCGGGCCTGACCTGGGATCAAGTATACCAGCCGCCGCCAGTAGGCTTAAGTTGGGAGCCTGTCGGAGTAATACCGCGACGGGCTCCCGGGCGGGCAGGGCCTGCCCGGGAACCCCGGGGACGGCTTTCTCCGTTACACCCTATAGCCCCTTGGCCTTGGCCATGAGCAACACGGTGCGCCGGATGAGCCGCAGGTCCAGCCTGAAAAGTTGCCAGGCGCCGTGGCTCCGCTGAAAATCCAGGTACTCCTGGTCCATGCTGGCCTGCTTGTCCATGGTCAGCCCCGGCAGGTCCTTTTGGGATTGCACCATGCCCGTGAGCCCGGCCTTGAGCACCCCGCGAAAATACTCGCCCTTGGCCAACCCCTGTTCGTATATCTCCAGGTTGCGCGGCCGAGGGCCCACCACGGTCATGTCGCCCAGCAGGATGCTGAAAAGCTGGGGCAACTCGTCCAGGTAGGTGCGTTGCAGGATGGTGCCCACCACGCTCAGGCTGCGCCCGTCCTGCTCCAGATTCTTGGTGTGAATGAATCGGCCTTGCCGCCGCATGTCCTCGATCACGCCGGGCTTGAAGATGTTGAACTTGCGGAAATCGAAGGCCCGGCCCTGGGACACCCGCGTCTCGGTGTAAAAGAGCGAGCCCCTCGGCCGTCCCCGCAGCAGGTGCTCCAAGAAGATGCCGGCAAAGGCCAGGATAAAAATCGGCGCGCTGAAGGTTATCAGGGTCATGGCGAAGGCCAGGTCAAAGCAACGCTTGAGCCACGGCAGGGGCACAGGCCGCAGATTGGCGGGCAGAGGGGACAAGGATACCTGGGGCAAGGCTGCCTCCGCGTGGGGGGTGAGGGCCAGCGGTCGCTCACGGCGCCGGGGGGCGGCGCCTGTGACTCATTCTACCCTAGGCGGCGCTTGAAACGCAGCACGCTTAGGCTCAGCAGGATCAGGCCCAAGATGCCCATCCCCACGAACTGGGGCCACAGCACCTCCACGCCAACGCCTTTAAGGAAGATGCCCCGCACCACGATTATGAAATAGCGCAAGGGATTGACATAGGTGAGGTACTGCACCGCCTCGGGCATGTTGGCGATGGGGAAGATCAGCCCCGAGAGCAGGATGGCCGGAGTGAGGATGAAAGTCCCGCCGGTCATGGCCTGCTGCTGGGTGGAGGATATGGTGGAGATCAGAAGCCCCAGGCCCACGGAGTTGAACAAAAACAGCACCGTGCCCAATAGCAGGCACCACAGGGAACCCCTCAGAGGCACGTCGAACCAAAATACCCCGGCCACGGTTACCAGCACCACGTCGGCCAGGGCGATGAGTACAAAAGGCACGGTCTTGCCCAGGATCAGCTCTATGGGTCTGAGCGGCGAGACCAGGAGCTGCTCCATGGTGCCGATCTCCTTTTCGCGCACCACGGCCAGGGCCGTGAGCATCAGGCTGACCAGCATCACCACCATGGCGATCACCCCGGGCACGAAGGACCAACTGCTTTCCAGGTTCTCGTTGAACCAGATGCGGTGCTCGATCTCCACCGGGGCCTTGGCCTCCACCGGCCCCAGGCGCTGCATGCGCTCCTTCATCAGCTCCTGGGCGTAGTCGTTGATTACCGCTCCCAGATAGCGCAGCACCACGATGGTCTGGTTGGAGTCGGTGCCATCCATGACCACCTGCACGCTGGCCGTCTCGCCGGTTTTTATAAGCTTGGCGAAATTCTTGGGCAGGCGCACCAGCATGGTTATCTCGCCCTGGTCGATCAGCTCCCGCGCCCGGGCCTCGCTGTCCAGGTAGTAGTTGAGGTCGAAATAGGAGGTGCTGCTTAAGCGCGAGATGAGCTGGCGGCTCTCGGGGGTGCGGTCCTCGTCCATGATGGCCGTGCGCACGTGATGGATGTCGAAATTGACCGCGTAGCCATAGATTATCAGCTGCATCAAGGGCGGCAGGAACAAGAGGATGCGCAAGCGGCGGTCGCGCAGCACGTGGATCAGCTCCTTGACCAGCATGCGGCCGATGCGCCGGAAGAACACGCCTCACCTCACCTTCTTGGAGAAACGCCGCACCGCCGCCGCCAGGAAAAACACCGCGAACCCCGCCATGACCAGCGCCTGGGGCCACAGGACCTCCAGGCCCAGGCCCTTGAGGTAGACGTCCTTGACGATGGTGACGAAATAGCGGGCCGGCGTCATGTAGGATACCACCTGCAAGACAAGCGGCATCTGGCGTATATCGAACATGAAGCCCGAGAGCAGGAAGGCCGGCAGGAAGGTGGTGAGCATGGCCAGCTGGTTGGCCTGCACCTGGTTGCCCGAGGCCACCGAAATCAAGAGCCCCTGGCCCAGCATCACCAACAGGTACAGGGCCGACATGGCCACCATCAGCAACCAGGAACCGCGCATGGGCACGTCGAAAAGAAAC
>JAKAGJ010000352.1 GCA_021815655.1 Deltaproteobacteria bacterium
GCCCTGGCTGCGCTCCGGCGACCTGGGCTACCTGGACGGGGAGGGTTACCTGTTCATCGTGGACCGGCTCAAGGACATGATCATCACCGGCGGCGAGAACGTCTATCCCCGCGAGGTGGAGGAACTGCTCTTCCAGCGGCCGGAGGTGGAGGAGTGTTCGGTGGTGGGCCTGCCCGACCGCGAGTATGGCGAGCGGGTCACGGCGGTGATCAAGCAACGCAGCGGCTACGAACTGGACGCGGAGGCCCTGAGGACCTTCCTCAAGGAGCGGCTGTCGTCCTACAAGGTGCCCAAGGCCTTCATCACCATGGACGAGCTGCCCAAGTCGGCCACGGGCAAGATACTCAAGAGGGACTTGAAGCGCCAACTGACCGACCAGTCCTAGGGGACGACCGGCGCCGGCGGCGAACAGGCGAGGACAGGCATGCTAAGCGACATCTACACCGAGGAACACCGCATCTTCCGGGCCTCCTTCCGCAAGTTCGTGGCCGAGGAGGTCACTCCCCACGTGGAGCAGTGGGAGCGCCAGGGGGCCGTGCCGCGCGAACTCTGGCTCAAGATGGGTGAACAGGGTTATCTCTGCCCCTGGGTGCCCGAGCAATACGGCGGCCTGGGGCTCGGTTTCGAGTACTCCCTTATCATCAACGAGGAGCTGATCCGCGGCGATGGCTTCGGGGTGGGCGTGCCCCTGCACAGTGACGTGGCCGCGCCCTACCTGGCCTCCTATGGCAGCGAGCGCGCCAAAAACACCTGGCTGCCCGGCTGCGTCGGTGGCCAGGTGGTCACGGCGGTGGGCTTCACCGAGCCGGGGGCGGGCAGCGACCTGGCGGCCATCCGGGCCACGGCTGTGCGCGACGGCGACGAATACGTCATCAACGGCCAGAAGACCTTCATCACCAACGGCTACTTCGCCGACCTGGTCGTGCTGGCGGTCAAGACCGATCCCAGCCAGGGATACAACGGCATCAGCCTGATCCTGGTGGACAAGGACGCCCCTGGCTTCCAGCGCGGGGTGCGCCTGCGCAAGATGGGCGGCCACATGCAGGACACCGCCGAACTCTACTTCGGCGACTGCCGGGTGCCGGCCTGGCACCTGCTGGGGCAGGAGGGCCAGGGCTTTCGCTACATGATGCAAAAACTCCAGCAGGAGCGCCTGGAGGTCTGCATCAAGTGCCAGGTCATGGCCGAGGAATGCCTGAAGGAGGGGTTGGAGTACGCCAAGGCCCGCCAGGTCTTCGGCCAGCCGGTGGGCCTGCACCAGGCCAATGCCTTTCGCCTGGCCGAGATGGCCACCGACGTGGAACTGGGGCGCACCTTCTTGGACAGCATCATCCTGGACCACCTGGCCGGCCGGGACGTGGTCCAGCGGGTTTCCATGGCCAAGTACTGGCTGGGCGAGATGGTCAACCGAGTGGCCTACCAGGCCCTGCAACTGCACGGTGGCTACGGCTACATGGAGGAATACCGCATCTGCCGACTCTACCGCGACGTGCGCGCCCTGTCCATCTTCGCCGGCACCAGCGAGATAATGAAGCTCATCGTCAGCCGCAATCTGGGGCTCAGGCCCTAGGGCCTGGCGACGAATTCCCCTTTGGGAGCGGATGTGGTATAAAATACCCTCACCTGATTGGCCAAAGGGCGGTCGAACCGGTTGAGCGCTGATGAAAAATTGCAGACACCACAGCCGGGCCTGTCTGGCGGCCCTGGCCCTGATCCTCGTCCTGGGGGCGCCGGCGGCGGCCCTGGCCTACGCCAACGCCGGCCAGACCTTGGACGCGTCGGATGGCATGGGGTTGAACCTGGCGCGCGAGCAGGATGCCTACAGCTACCTGTGCAGCACCATCGGCGACAGCCTCACCGACAGCAACCAGCTCCAGGGCATCTTCTACTCGCGCCTCAACGACCCTGGGTTCGTCTATCGCAGCATCCCCGGCGGCACCCAGGTGGTTCGTCATGGCATGCCCGGCGGCACCACCGGCAGCATCCTGCCCGTGGTGCGCTCCGAGGACTGGGGGGCGGGGGAGGGCGCCAACTTCGTGATGATCATGGCCGGCACCAACGACCTGGACTACAACCAAGGCGACAAGATCGAGGACTTGGCCGCGGCCATGGTGTCCAACATCCAGGCCATGGTGGACGACGTGCTGGGCGGCAACCACGACCCGGCGGTGCGCCCCTCGGTGATCGTCTCGGGTGTGCCCGCCTTCCTGGACCCCACACTCACCGCGCGGGCCAAGTACTACAACAACCTGCTGCGCACCAGCCTGAAGAGGGTGGACGTCTTCACCGACGCGGCCTGGTGGGACCTCTACGACTCCTCCACCGGCGCGGCCTCCCGCGACCTGATGGATGACCTCAAGCACCCCAACGGCGACGGTTTCTACCGCATCGCCGAGGACTGGTTCGAGGGGGTGGACGCCATGTACAACCCCAAGCGCTTCAGCGCCGAGAACCACCTCTACAAGGGCGACTGGTACCGCCAGTTGTATTAGAACTGGCGGGGGCCCGCCTACTTGGCGTTGGGCTCGGGCAGGGGCGGTCGCACCCGCGAGGGCAGGAGCAGCCGCCAGCCGCCCTCCTTCTCCAGCTTGGCTGCCTGCTGGGGTGTGAGCCGCGCCTTGAGGCCCTCGGCCGCCTCGCGCATGATCTGGTCGGACCGGGGGCGCAGTTCCTGGTGCAGCTCCGAGGTGCGGCCAAAGGCGCCCAGGAGCAGGGGCTTGATCTCCCGGGCCTGCTCAGGGGTCAGGCCCAGGTGGCGGTGCAGGCGGGCCGCGGCCATTTCGGCCAGGTAGCTCCCGCCGCTGGTTCTCATCTTGTGGAAGCGGGCCGCTTCGCGCTGGCGCTCGTATTGATAGCCGCCGACCCCTCCGATCACCAGCCCGCAGAGGAAGACCGCCAGCACGCCGGCCCACATGCGCCATCTGTTCATGTCGCTCCTCCCCGCGTCGCGCCGGTCATCGCCCCGGACTCAGGAACCCAGCAGGGACTCCAAGGAGGCCGCGGGCACCGGCTGCTCCATTACCAGCACGGCGGCCTGGGCCTCCAGGTCGGGGCCGTAGGCCAGGGTGTAGATGAGCAGGCCGGCGGCCACCAGGGCCCCCACCCCGGCGAAACGGAACAAAAGGCCGGTGAAGGCCGCCGTGAAGCCGTTGCCGGCCCTTTGCAGGCGCGCGCCGGCTTGGGCGCCCATTTGCAGAACCTCGGACATGAGGCCGCGCTGCCATTGGGGGGAGAGCTCGACCTGGGGCCGCTGGGCATGGGCTTGAATGAGCCGTCCCTCCACCCGATCCAGTTCCACCCTTTGCCTGGCCATCTCACCCACCTCCCCGGTTCAATTCATCCGCGATGATCCCCCGCAGCTTTTGGCGGGAGCGGAAGACCCTGACCTTGAGGTTGGCCGCGCTGATTCCCAAGAGCTCGGCCGCCTCGGCCAGCGAACGCCCCTCCAGGTGCACCAGGGTGAGCGCCAGGCGGTCGCGCGGCGAGAGATGTCCCAGGGCCCAGTCCACCAGATCCCAGGCCTCGAACCGCTCCTGGGCCCGCTGCTGCTCGCCGTCGTCCAGGCCGGCGGCCACCCCCTCCAGCCAGGCGACCTGCTCCTCCGACAGGCCGGCCCGGGGCGTCTCCCGGTTGCGGTAGCGCTCCCGCCAGAAGTCGTGGCAGGCGCGCACGGCGATCACCGAGAGCCAATGGCTGAAGGGCTTCACCGGCTCGAAGTTGCCCAGGGACTGGAAGGCCCGGATGAAGACCTCGTGGGCCACCTCGGCGGCCTGCTCCCGGGGCACCTTGCCGCGCACGATGCCGGACACCAGGCCCTTGTGCCTTTCCACCAGCACCTCGAAGGCCTGCCCCTGGCCGGCCAGCACCTGGGCCACGGCCTGCTCGTCGCTGGGTTGTCCCTCCGCTGGCTGGCTGCGCGCCAAAGCCCATCCCCTGTGTGACCTCGGGCCGGGGACGCCCCCAACCGGCGGCGACCCCCCACA
>JAKAGJ010000353.1 GCA_021815655.1 Deltaproteobacteria bacterium
CTTCGTGGAGCCGGGCTTCGAGCTGGACTGCCAGTGCCTGATCTGCGGCGGCGATGGCTGCAAGACCTGCAAGCACTCGGGCTGGATCGAGCTGCTGCCCTGCGGCATGGTGCACCCCCGGGTGCTGCACTACGGCGGCGTGGACGCCACGCAATACAGCGGCTTCGCCTTCGGCCTGGGGCTCACCCGCCTGGCCATGATGAAATACGGCATCCCCGAGATACGCCTGATGAACAGCGGCGACGTGCGCTTCCTGGAGCAATTCCCCGCCAGCGTTTAATGTACTGAGAGGCTAAGCGCCATGAAAATATCCCTGGAATGGCTCGGGCAGCACGTGGACCTGGGCGGCATCGACCCTCAGGTCATAGCCCAAGAACTGACCATGAAGACCGCCGAGGTGGAGGAGCTCATCCCCGTGCGGCGCTGCCTTCAGGGCGTGCTGGTGGGGCAGGTGCTATCCATGACGCCCATCGCCGGCAGCGACAAGCTCACCTTGGTGCAGGTGGACCTGGGCGACCGGCAGATGCAGAGCGTCTGCGGGGCCCCCAACCTGCGCCTGGGCCTGAAGGGGCCCTTTGCCCCGGCGGGCACCCGCCTGGCGGGGGGCGCGCGGGTGGAACGGACCAGCCTGGCCGGCTTCGAATCCCAGGGCGTACTCTGCTCGGCCAAGGAGCTGGGCCTGGGCGAGTTTCACGAGGTGGTAATGGACCTGCCGGCGGACACGCCGGTGGGCGCCCGCCTGGCCGATCTGGCTCCGGGGGACGACTATCTCATCGACATCGACAACAAGAGCCTCACCCACCGGCCCGATCTGTGGGGGCACTACGGCTTCGCCCGCGAACTGGCGGCCATCTTTGGCCGCGAACTCAAGCCGCTGGGCCTGGCTGACCTGAAGCAGTACCGCGACCTGCCGGCCTTCCCCTTGAGCGTGGAAGACTACGAACTCTGCCCCGGCTATTGCTGCCTGGCCATGGACAGCCTGGCCTCGGCGCCGGCGCCCCTGGCCATGCAATGGCGACTGCACACTGTGGGCCTGCGCGCCATCAACCTGCTGGTGGATTTGACCAACTACATCATGCTGGAGATCGGCCAGCCCATGCACGCCTTTGACGCCGGCCACCTCCAGGCGGTGCGCGTGGCCGTGCTGGGCAAAGAAGGCGAGTTCACCACCCTGGACGGCAGCGTCCGCAAGATGCTGGCCAGCGACCTGATGATCTGGAACGAGAAGGAGCCGGTGGCCCTGGCCGGGGTCATGGGCGGCCTGCATTCCGAGGTCACCCCCGCCACCACCCGCCTCTTGCTGGAAAGCGCCAATTTCCAGCCCATGACCATCCGCCGCACCGCCGTGCGCCTGGGCCTGCGCACCGACGCCAGTCAGCGTTTCGAGAAGGACCTGCCCCCGGCCTTCATGCCCCTGGGCATCGCCCGCTTCCTGCACCTGGTGCGCCAGGCCGGCCAGGACCCGGCTGTGCTCTCGCGCCTGACCCATGCCGGCTCCTTGGGCCAGGACAAACGCCAAATATCCATGCCCCTGGGCTTCGTGCCGGCCTACATGGGCGAGCAAATATCCCAGGAGCGGGTGGAGTCCATCCTGCAGGCCATCGGCTTCCACGCCCGGGTGCAGGGCCAGGAAATGGTGGTGGAGGTGCCCAACCACCGTAGCGCCCGCGATGTCTCCGTGCCCCAGGACATCGTGGAGGAAGTGGCCCGTTTCTACGGCTACGACAACATCCACCACCGCCTGCCCGCCGTGGCTATCACCCATTACGCCTTCAACGACCTGCTGCGCGCCGAACACAAGCTGCGTCGCCTGCTGGCCCAGGCCCAGGGCTACGTGGAGGTGCACAACTACTCCTGGTACGATGACCGCTGGCTGGCCAAGCTGGGCCAGGAGCCTGGCGAGACCCTCACCCTGGCCAACCCCGTGGCGCCCTACAAGTCGCGCCTGCGCACCACGCTGATCCCCAACCTGCTGGAGCTGATCCCCCAGAACTATGCCCAACGCGACGAACTAAGGCTCTTCGAGGTGGGACACGTATACCAGCCCCACGGGCAGAAGGGGCGCATCGAAACCAGCAGCCTGGGGGCCGTGGCCTTCCGGGCCGGCGGCGTGGCCGACTTGGAGCCCCTGTTCCTGGATATGAAGGGCCTGCTCAGCGATGTGGCCCTGCTCCTGGGTTGCGGCCCCTTGGACCTGCGCCCGGGCCGCCAGGACCGCTCGGCCTGGGCCCAGGCCGGTTGCCACCTGGAAATATGGCAGGGACAAAACCTGCTGGGCGGCCTGGGCTACCTGGCGGGGCCGGTGCTGGGCGCCTTCAAGCGCAACGCCCAGGTGGCTTGGCTGGAGCTGGACCTTAGCCGCCTGCCGCTCCTGGCCTATCCCGATTTGCACGTGACCATGCCGCCGGTCTACCCCGGCTCCTGGCTGGATTTCACCATCGTCTGGCCGGCGGCCCAGGGCTTTGCCGCTCTCGATGGGGTGCTGGCCGGCTTTGGCCACCCCCTGCTGCAATCCCGCGAGTTCCTGGCGGCCTATGCTGGCCAGGGCCTAGACCCGGGCATGAAGAGCTACACCTTCCGTCTATGGATCGGCCTGGGCGACCGCACCCTGACCAAGGAGGACATCGACGGCTTCAAGGAGAGCTTCCTGGCCTTCCTGGCCGGGCACTCTCTGGCCATACGCTGAGCATGTCAAGGGCGGCCAGGGCCGCAGCCAGCCATTTGCCTGGGTGGCGAAATTGGTATACGCAGGGGACTTAAAATCCCCAGGGATAACATCCCGTGCGGGTTCGAGTCCCGCCCCAGGTACCAATGATATCAAATAGTTATTTAGGATACCGGGAGGACCTTCGGGCCACCTCCCGGTAGCTTTTTAGGGTCATTTAGGCCATTTAGGGGCCGTTCGTGACACAAAAACGACACACCTACAAACTAGTAGGGATTGGCTTGAGAGCCTGCCTTCTGCCTCGGCCTTTCTTCTCTCGCTGGCGGAAGCATAGGCTGGACGTTCTTGGCCTGGGCGATGGCTGCGAGCACCTCATATCGAGTTTCGGCCAGCGAGGTGGCTGCCAATGATACCCCACCGCAACCAGGCTAGAGCACCCTTGACCCCAGGACTGAAAACCCCCGAGTCGGCGGTTCAACTCCGTCCCTCGGCACAATATAATAATTAGTAATTTAAGTCTGATAGACAACGCCTCGATAGACCTTCTGGTCCTGCCGAGGCGTCGTTTTTTGGGGGAAGTAGTATCCCAGTCACAGGGGCGCCTATGGGGTTACACTCTTTAGGACTGGTACTTGCCCCAGAAGCTGAACTTACGTCCGTGGCTCTGCCGCAAGCCGTCCTTGTAGGCATTGTGCGGCTGGACATCGCCCCAGGCGCCTACCCCGCCAGCCAAGGTGTCGAGCTTGCGAAGATATCGCACGGCGTGGTGATAGATGGTGGACTGCCCCCGGCGAAGAATCGAATCCAGCAAGGCCCGGTAGAGCACCATGGCCACCAGCAGGCGCCCTTGGCGCTCCAGGTTCTCAGCCAGGGGAAGGACGCTTTCATATCGGTCGCCGTTGATCTCGGAGCGATGGCGCAACAGGTATGACTCCGCCTCGGCCGCCCTGCCCACCTGGAGCAAAAACGCGGCGTCGGAATAGGACAGTGCCTTAGCTTCCCCAATCAGCCTGGCCTCGCCTTGGATTACCTGTTCCCTCTCGCCTTCGCCGATCACGGACAGAAGCTGCTTCAGGTTGGCCTCGCCCCTGCTCCGGCGGAATATGCGCCAGGCCGTGTCCTTGGTTTGCGCCTGGTTGCCCAACCGCTGGTGAATTGCCAGCAGTAGTTCATCACGCTCCCAGGATTTGATGAAAGACTCCTGCTCCGGAATCTGCTCCACCCAACCCAAGGCCGTCCTGGCGTCATCGGCTTCCAAATAGGCCCTGGCAATATCCAGGCAGGCGGCTGGGCTCATTTTCGGCCAGGAGGTCAGCC
>JAKAGJ010000354.1 GCA_021815655.1 Deltaproteobacteria bacterium
GATGATGAAGCAGCGTTCGGGGGCCATCGTCAACCTGGCCAGCGTGGTGGCGGCCATCGGCAACACCGGCCAGGCCAACTATTCGGCCAGCAAGGCCGGCGTGGTGGCCCTGACCAAGACCGCGGCCAAGGAGCTGGCCTCCCGGGGCATCCGGGTCAACGCCGTGGCCCCGGGCTTCATCGAGACGGACATGACCGCCAAGATACCCGAGAAGATCGTGGAGGCCATGAAGGCCTCCATCCCCATGGGGCGCACCGGCCAGCCCGAGGACGTGGCCGACGTGGTGGCCTTCTTGTGTTCCGACGCCTCCCGCTACCTCACGGGCCAGTTGTTGCACGTGGGCGGGGGCATGTATATGTAGTTTTGGCCGGGCCTCGGGGCCGGGCCGGCCCGCGCGCGCTGCGCGGGCCGGAGCGGGCCAGGAGTTCCGGCTTGGCACGTGGCTGAACCCAGACCGATAACGGTCTTGCAACCCAGGAGAAATGGGCAATGGACATCAAGGAAAAAGTTAAAAAGATCATCTGCGAGCAGCTTTCGGTGGCCGAGGAGGACGTGGTGCCCGAGGCTTCCTTCGTGGACGACCTGGGCGCCGACTCCCTGGACCTGGTGGAGATGATAATGGCCATGGAAGAGGCTTTCGATATCTCCATCGCCGACGAGGACGCCGAGAAGATCAAGACGGTGCAGGACGCCTGGGACTACATCGAGGCCCACGCGGGCAAGTAGCCGGCCGTCGCGGGGCGGACCAGGGGTCGGGGGCGCACCCAGCGAAGGCCCCCCAGCCCGGCCCGCCCCGGACCCTCATCAGGTATTTCAGGCGCGAGGAGAAGCTGTGCAACGCAGGGTGGTGGTAACCGGCGTGGGGCTGATTACGCCCCTGGCCACGGGCGTGGAGGAGAGCTGGCGCAGGATTCTGGCCGGCGAGAGCGGCATCAGCCGCATCCAGCGGTTCGACGTTTCCCGCTTCAAGACCCAGATCGCCGGCGAGGTGCGGGACTTCAACCCCGAGGACTGGCTGCCCAAGAAGAGCATCCGCCGCCTGGACCCCTTCATCCACTTCGCGGTGGCCGCGGCCAAGATGGCCTGGTCCATGGCCGGCCTGCCCGAGCCCTTGGACGAGGATCGCGCCCCGCGCGCGGGCTGCATCCTGGGCGTGGGCCTGGGCGGGTTGCAGACCCTGGAGGAAAACATCCTGCTGTTGGCCGAGCGCGGCCCCGACCGCATCAGTCCCTTCTTCATCCCCAAGCTCATCGGCAACATGGCCCCCGGCGAGATATCCATGGAGCTGCACCTGACAGGGCCCAACACCTGCCTGTGCACCGCCTGCGCCGCCGGGTCCCACGCCGTGGGCGAGGCCATGAAGGTCATCCAGCGCGGCCAGGCCGACATCATGGTCTGCGGCGGCGCCGAGGCGGTAATCACGCCGGTGACGCTCTCGGGCTTCAATGCCGCCCGGGCGCTGTCCACCCGCAACGACGAGCCCACGCGGGCCAGCCGGCCCTTTGACAAGGACCGCGACGGCTTCGTGATGAGCGAGGGCGCCGGCGTGCTGGTGCTGGAAAGCCTGGAGGGGGCCTTGGCCCGCGGGGCCAAGATCATCGCCGAGGTGGTGGGCTACGGGCTCACCGCCGACGCCTACCACATGACCGCGCCCGACCCCACCTCCTCGGGGTTCATCCGCTGCATGAAGATGGCCCTGGACGACGCGGGGCTGTCGCCAGAAGCCATCGACTACATCAACGCCCACGGCACCTCCACGGACTTGAACGACGCCGGCGAGACCAAGGCCATCAAGGCCGTCTTCGGCGAGCACGCCTACAAACTGGCCGTCTCCAGCACCAAGTCCATGATCGGGCACATGCTGGGGGCCACCGGCGGCGTGGAGGCGGTGATGAGCATCCTGGCCCTGCGCGACCAGGCCCTGCCGCCCACCATCAACTACGAGACGCCCGACCCGGAGTGCGACCTGGATTACGTGCCCAACGTTTGCAGGCGCACCAAGGTGGACAAGGTGCTCTCCAACTCCTTCGGGTTCGGCGGCACCAACGCCTGCCTGATCTTCTCCAGCTATCAGCCCTAGGGGCGGGGAAGGGCCAGAAACATGCGCATCGCCGTGGGCAGCGACCATGCCGGTTTTCACCTCAAGGAGGCGGTCAAGGCCTATCTGCAAAAAAACGGCCACGAGGTGCTGGACATGGGCACCCACGGCACCGACTCCACCGACTATCCCCTCTACGCCGCCCAGGTGGCCCGGGCCGTGGGCGAGGGCCAGGCCGAGCGCGGGGTGTTGGTCTGCGGCAGCGGCCTGGGCATGTGCATGACCGCCAACCGCTTCCACGGCGCCCGCGCCATCGTGGCCCCCACGGCCGAGCACGCCCGCCTGGGGCGCCTGCACAATGATGCCAACATCCTGTGCCTGGGCGAGCGCCTGACGCCCGAGGACCAGGCCTTGGAGATGCTCAAGGTTTTCTTGGCCACCGACTTCGAGGGCGGCCGCCACCAGCGCCGCGTGGATGAGATCGAACGCCTCTCCGGAGACCAGGAGTGAGCATCCGTCCAGGCAAGGACGAATACTACCTCAACATCGCCCGCGAGGTCTGCCGCCGGGGCACCTGCCTGAGGCGCCAGTACGGCGCCGTCATCGTCAATGACGACCAGATCGTCTCCACCGGCTACGCCGGCGCCCCCCGCGGGGTGGCCAACTGCGTGGACCTGGGACGCTGCCTGCGCGAGGACCTGGCCGTGCCGGCCGGGCAGCGCTATGAGCTGTGCCGCTCGGTGCACGCCGAGATGAACGCCGTCATCCATGCCAGCCGCGCCCAGACCCTGGGGGCCACCCTGTACCTGGCGGGCATCGAGGTGAAAACCAACCAGCCCACGGTCAATCCGGAGCCCTGCTTGCTCTGCCGCCGGGTTATAATCAACGCCGGCATCAAGCTGGTGGTGGTGCAGCCCCGGGGCCGGGACATCGCGCATCTGAACCCCGAGGACTGGATCACCGAGGAGAACCAGGCGGCCCGCCAGGGTCTGGCGGCGCCGGCCACGGCCCGCGTCCAGGTGGGCGGCGGGCAGGGAGGTGGCTCGTGAAGTGTCCGTTCTGCAACCATGTGGACAACAAGGTCGTGGACTCGCGGGTGAGCAAGGACGCGGCGGTGATCCGCCGCCGGCGCCAGTGCCTGGACTGCGGCCAGCGCTTCACCACCTATGAGCGCGTGGAGGAGCTGGAAACCTATGTGGTCAAGAAGGACGGCTCCCGCGAGGTCTTCGACCGGGGCAAGGTGCGGAGCGGCATCATCAAGGCCCTGCAGAAGCGTCCTGTCTCCATCAACCAGGTGGAGGAGTTCCTGGATGGCCTGGAGGCCAGCTTCCAGGAGCACAACCTGCGCGAGATACCGGCCAAGGAGATCGGCGAGGCGGTTATCAACTGGCTGCGCGGCGTGGATGACGTGGCCTACGTGCGCTTCGCCTCCGTCTACCGCGAGTTCCGCGACGTGCAGGAGTTCATGCGCGAGCTGGAGAACCTTATCGCCTCGCGCATGGAAGCCAGCAAGAACCACGCATGACCCCCGCCGGGGCCGATAGCGCCGACCGCGCCCGCATGCGCCGGGCCCTGGCGTGCGCCCGCAAGGGCCTGGGGCGCTCCTCGCCCAACCCGGCCGTGGGCGCGGTGGTGGTGCGGGAAGGCCGCATCGTGGGCCGGGGCTACCACCATCAAGCCGGCACCCCCCACGCCGAGGTGCACGCCCTGCGCCAGGCCGGCGAGTTGGCCAAGGGCGCCAGCATCTTTGTCACCCTGGAGCCCTGCAATCACCAGGGGCGCACGCCGCCCTGCACTCGCGCCATCCTTGAGGCCGGCATATCCCGCGTGGTCTACGGCGCCAGCGACCCCAACCCCAAGGCCCAGGGCGGCGGCGCCTTCCTGCGCTCCCAGGGCCTGGAGGTGCTGGGCGGCGTCTTGGCCCTGGAGTGCGCGGCGGAGCAT
>JAKAGJ010000355.1 GCA_021815655.1 Deltaproteobacteria bacterium
TCTGCAAGGCTGGGTGGCGGAGCTCTGCGGCGGCTGGGCCCTGCCCTCGGGCGGACACGTGACCAGCGTGGCCTTTTCGCTTGCCGTGTTGCTGGGTTGCAACCCCATAATCCTGGTGGGCCAGGATCTGGCCTTCAGTGGAGGACGCCAGCACGCCAGCCGCCGACCCGGCGGCGAGGAGCAGACCCGCCCCGGCGTGGTGCCTGTGCCGGCTATCGGCGGGGGCCTGATCGACACCTCCCTGGTGATGCAAAGCTACATCGCCTGGTACCAGGAGGCGGCGGCCTACCTGGCCCGGCAGGCCCAGGGAACCAGGGTGGTCAATGCCAGCGCCCAGGGGGCCTTGCTGCCTGGTTTCGAGCACCTGGACTTGGCCTCCGCCCTGGCGCCGCTACTAAATTCAAGCTTTGACTTTAATAATATGCGTAATGCCCTGCGCCGGCGGCAGAGCCCCCGGGCCAGCGATCTCAGTCTGCGCCTGGGCCTGGCCCGGGCCAGCCTGCGGCGGGCGCGCGCCGCCTTGCAGCAGGGCGGCCTGGAAGCCTGGGCCCAGGGCCTGGAGGCCAACAGCGCCGCCGCCGCGGCCTGGCAGATGCTGCCGCCAGAGGCCGGCCCCGAGGAAGCCATGGAAATTTTATCATTTATGTCCGGCATATTACGCCGCATGGCCGAGGGACTTTATGCCTGAACCCAGCCTGGGCCTGATAATGATCCTGCGTGACGAGGCAGCCAATCTGGAGCGCTCCCTGGCCCCGGTGGCGTCCTGCTTCGACGAGGTGGTGGTGGTGGATACCGGCTCCCGCGACCAGACCCCCAGTCTGTGCGCCCAGTTGGGCGCCCGGGTGTGGGCCATGCCCTGGCGGGACGATTTCGCGGCCGCGCGCAATCGCTCCATAGAGGCGGCCCAGGCTGACTGGCTCTTGTGGCTGGACGGGGACAATGCCATAACGCCACGTGATGTAGATCAATTGCGCAAGGTCATCCCCCACGAGGGACCGGCGGTGGTCTGGGCGCAGGAGCAGGTGGTGCCCGTGGGGGGGCGCCTGTGGCAGAAGCGCTGCTTCCCCCGCCACCCAGAGGTGCGCTTCCAGGGGCGGGTGCACGAACAGTTGGTTCACCCGCCGGGCTGGCCCAGCCTGGTGGCGCCGGTGACGGTGCTGCATTGGGGCTATCAGGACCCGGAGCGCCATGCGGCCAAGGGGCGCTATTACCTGGGATTGCTGGAGCAAACACTTGAAGAAAACCCGCGGGATTTTTACGCCCTGTGGCAGGCGGCACGCTGCCACTACAACCTGCGCCAGTTCCACCAGGCCGCCGAGTTGCTGGAACGCCTGTCCCAGGAGCGACAGGCCCGCGAGCATAACCCCCAGCTATGGGCCGCCGCCCACCACCTCTGGGCCCAGGCCCTGGAGCGCCTGGGGCGCGCGGGCGAGGCCGAGCAGGTATTGGAGCATGTGCTAGATGTAATGCCCTGGCATGGCCACAGCCACTACCAGCGCGGGCACCTGGCCTACACCCTGCGGGACTGGGCCAAGGCGGTGCGGCATCTTCGCTTGGCCCTCAACTGTGGGCTGGGTCTGCCCCTGGTAGATATCGACCCTGAGAAGACCTTGTTTTTGGCCGACTATTTTATGGGGCGCAGCTTGGAGCAACTGGGTCAGCCCGCCGAGGCCGCCCAGGCCCTGGCCCGCGCCGTGCAGCGCGACCCCGCCAGCGCCGGGGCGCGCAGCCAGTTGGCCCGGCTGCTGGCAGGTATGGGCCAGAACCAGGAGGCCAAGGAACAGTTAGAGCAAGTACTACAGCTGAGACCCCAAGACCGGCAGGCTCGCAGCCTGCTGCAAGCCATGGCAGGTTAATCATGCGATCGGCCAACCTGCATATTGCCTTGCTCACCGACGGCGAGCCCTTTCACGGTTCTTCGCCCGAGGAGCAGGCCCTGGGCGGCTCGGAAACCGCTTGCGTGCAGATGGCCCGGGCCTTGTCCGCCCGGGGTCACCGCGTGCAGGTCTTTTGCCGCTGTCCGCGGCCGGGGTTGTGCCAGGGGGTGGTCTATCGCGACCGCCGCGACTTGGTGCAGGCCGCCGGCGAGGAGCGCTTCGACGTCCTGGTGGTCAGCCGCTTCTTCGCCGCCCTGGACCTGCCCCTGCAAGCCGGGCTCAAGGTGCTGTGGAACCATGACATCTTGGACACACCCCTGGCCCTGGCCCAGCGCCTGGACCGCCTGGACCTCTGCCTGGTGCTCAGCCGCTTCCACGCCCAGGACTATGCCGGCAAGCTGCCGGAGCTGGCCGGACGCCTGGTGGGCACCCGCAACGGCCTGGACCTGGCGCTCCTGGACCGCGCCAGCGCCGGGGTGCGCCGCGATTCTCATCTGGTCACCTACGTCTCCCGCCCCGAGCGAGGATTAAGGCTATTGCTGGAACATGTCTGGCCCCGGCTGCGCCAGGCCTTTCCCGATCTGACCCTGGCCCTGTGCGGCTACGGCGTGGAGCATACGCCCCTGCCGGCACCGGTGCGACGCGAGCATGCGGTGATCGCCAACTTGATTCAGCACACCCCGGGGGTCAAGCTCCTGGGGCCTTTGGCCAAGCGCGAGTATTACCGGCACCTGGCCGGTTGCGGCCTGTTGCTATATCCATGTGTATTCCCAGAGATATCCTGCATAAGCGCCCTGGAGGCCCAGGCCCTGGGCACCCCGCTGGTCACCAGCGACGCCTTCGCCCTCAACGAGACCGTGGCCCAGCCGCGCTTTTTGGTGCCCGGCCTGCCCGGCAGCGCTGAATACCTGGAGGCCTTCAGCCAGCGCGCCCTGGAGCTGCTGCAAAACCCCCAGGAAGCCCAGGCCCTGGCCCTGCCGGCCCAGGCCAGCATACGCGCCCGCCACGATTGGGCCGCCATCGCCGTGGAGTGGGAGGAGCTTTTCCTGGAGCGCCTGGGCGCCCGCACCCTGGCCCAGGCCCCGGCCCTGGCCGCCAGCCTGTTGCTCTCCGGGGCGCGGGGGGCGGCGGAGGCGCTCCTTGCCCGGCCCCTGGCCATGCCCGCCGAAGGCCCGGCCCCGGCCGATCCCGATGAGGCCGGCCTTTTGACCACCCTGGCCGAGACCCTGCGCGGGGTGTGCGGCAGCCTGGGGCAGCAGGGTCCGGTGGGAGTCATCTCCGCCGACCAGGGCCGCACCGCCGCCGCCCTGGGCGGCCGCCTGCCCCTGGAGGTGCGGGAATTGGACGACGAGCACCCGCCCCAGCCCCAGTGCCTGGCGGTGCTGGTGCGCGACCGCCTGGAGCGCAGCGCCGATCCCGGCCAGCTTTTGCGCCAGGCCCAGGCCTGGTGCCGCCCCGGCGGCTACCTGCTCTTGTGCGTGGCCAGCGGGGCCTGGCCCTTGTTGATGCCCGGCCACCTGGCCCGCCTCCATGACCTGGGGCGCGAGGAGATATTGCGCCTGCTGCCCGGCCGGCCGGTGTGCTTGAGCTTCTTGCCCCGGGGCCTGGTGAGCCAGGGCGTCGAGCGCTTCCACGCCGGCCGCTGGCTGGCCCTGGCCCCGGCCCAGGGTCCGCCGCCGGGCGAGCTGGACCCCCAGGCCGCCCTGCGCCGCGCCCGTCCGGCCCCCCCCGAACTGCTGGCGGAGGTGAAGCGTGCTGGCCTCATCTAGGCAGAGCCAGCGCCCCCGGCGCCCTTTAAGCCTGGTGGGCGGCGGGCCCAAGGCCCTGATGGTCCTCCAGTTGGCCCGCCTGGGAGACTTTCTGCAAACCACACCCCTCTTGGCCGCCCTGCGCGCCGCCCATCCCCAGGCCAGCATCGGCGTGGCCGTGGCCCCGGCGGTGGTGCCCCTGGCCCGGGCCTGCCGCTACGTGGACCGGCTCCATGGCCTGGACCCGGCCACCCTGGAGGACGCCACCCGCCAACCGGCCCCGCCGGGGCTGGCCCTGGCCCGCCTGCGCGGCCTGTGCGACCCCCTGTGGGGCGAGGCCGCCAGCGAGGTCAGA
>JAKAGJ010000356.1 GCA_021815655.1 Deltaproteobacteria bacterium
CAAGGAAGCCCAGCGGGAGGTGCAGGCCGGGGTGGACGGCTGGATGAACTCGCTGGGCCAGCAGGGCTACGCACCCGTGGACCCGCCGCCGCCCCAGCAGAGCATCAAGACCAAGTGGGGGATCAGCGGTTTCAAGTTCTACGCCCGCATCAAGCTCAATCTGAAGATCTGGTGCCAAAAGATGAACTGAGGCCCGCCCCGCGGGAGCGAGCGAACATCCTAACTTTTGCGGAGGATATCCAGATGGCACGCAAGATGGTTTTGGTCCTGGCCCTGGTGGCGGTGGCCCTCTGCCTGGCCGGCGCGGCCTGGGCGGCCCAGGGCGGCGACCCCGACGAAAAGCCCGGCCAGGAGGGGCGGCCGGCCTGGGTGCGGTTCTTCATTGGCACCGAGGGCATGGGCGTGGTGCAGTGCAACACCTGCAGCACGGCCGGCGGATGCGAGTCCCTGTGGATCGAGGTGGGCTATCCGGCCCATTGCAAGGCCACGCCCGCGGCCGGCTACAAGTTCCTGCACTGGACGGCCAACGGCAACTTCGCCGGCGACAAGCCGGAGAAAAAGTTCGGCAGCAAAGGGGCCAAGCTGGTCGGCCACTTCGCGCCGAAGTAGCCTGGAGGCGGCCATGATGAGGTTTGATGGCGGACGGGGGCCTGCCCTGGCGGCGCTGCTGGCCTGGTTGGCATTGGCCTTGCTGGCGCCCTTGGACGCGGGCGCCGGGGACCAGCCGCAGGGGGGGCAGGAGGAAAGGGGCTACCAGAAAAAGATCACGGTGGCCTGTATCAAGGATGGCGCCCCGGTTTCCCCCTGCGACGTGGTTTTCACCGCGCGCCACGCCAACCACGGCGCGCGGTGCGTGACGGCCAGCAGCGGCATCTGCCAGGTACTTCTCATGTGCTGCAAGCACCCCGGTGGGAGCCCCCTGGACTGGGACATCACGGCCACCACGCTTTGGGGGATCAAAAAGGGCTCCACCCACACCAGCTGCTCCTGGATGTGCGACCAGGCGGACTATATCCGCTTCGATTTCACTGGCATGGACAAGAAGTAGGTGCTTGGTCCCGCCGCCACGCGGGGCGGCGGGACATCAAGCCTGAAGCATGCCGCTCCCCTGCCCCGCCGGCCGGCGGGGCTTATTATTCCTGGAAGGGGCTGGTGGAGATGCCGTGCTCCTTCATGCGCTTCCACAGGGTCACCCGGCTGATGCCCAGCAGGCGAGCGGTTTCCTCGCGCCGCCCGCCGGCCTCGCGCAGGGCCGCCAGGATGCGCTGGCGCTCGTCCTGGTCCTGGGCCGTCTGGGTGGTCGGGGCCGGCCCCTCGGCGGCCTCGGCCCCACCGCGCACCGGCGCGGGCAGGTGGCCGGGCAGGACGCGGCCACCCCGGTTTAGCACCAGGGCGTATTCCAGGGCGTTGATCAGCTCGCGCACGTTGCCAGGCCAGGCGTGGCGCAGAAGCAGATCCATGGCCGCCGGGCTCACCTCGGGCACGGGTTTGGCGTTCAGCCGGCAGATGCGCGCCGCCAGGGCCTCCACCAACAGCGGTATGTCCTCGCGGCGCTCGCGCAGGGGCGGCACCCGGATAGGCACCACCGCCACGCGGTAATAGAGGTCCTGGCGAAACCTGCCCCGCCGGACCATGCCGGCCAGCTCCTGGTTGGTGGCGGCGATGAAACGGACATCCACCGGCCGAGGGTGGTGGTCCCCCACCCGCTCCACCACCTTCTCCTGCAAGACCCGAAGCAGCTTCACCTGGGTGGTGGCTGGCAGGTCGCCCACCTCGTCCAGGAAGAAGTCGCCGCCCTGGGCCGCCTCGAAACGCCCCAGGCGCTCGCGGTCCGCCCCGGTGAAAGCCCCGCGCACATGGCCGAACAACTCGCTCTCCAAAAGCGACTCGTTCAGGGCGGCGCAGTTCACCTTGACAAAGGGACCCTTGGCTCGGGGGCCCAGGCTGTGGATGGCATTGGCCACCAGCTCCTTGCCCGTGCCGCTCTCGCCCAGGATCAGCACCGGGGCCAGGGAGTCGGCGACGCTCTCGATCAGCTCATACATCTGGCGCATGGGGCGCGAGCGGCCTATGATGCCCGCGAAGGAGTCGCGCATGCCCAGCTCCTGGCGTATGCCCTCGATCACCCGGTCCTTCTCCACCACCTCGCTCAGGTCGGTGAGAGTCTCCACCCCGCCCAGCACCTGGCCCGAGGCGTCCTTCAGCAGGGCCGCGCTCTTGACCACGTGCAGCTCGCGGCCGTCCTTGCGCCGGATGGTGCAACGACAGCGGCGCACTCCGCCCTGGCTGAACAGGGCGCAATGCTGGTCCTTGCCGGCCTCCTGGCGCACCTGGCTGCACATGTCGCAGTGCAGGACAGAGCAAGACTGGCCTATCAGCTCGCCCGGGCTGTAGCCGGTCACCTCCTCCATCACCGGGTTTATGGAGACGATCACCCCGGCCGGGTCCACCACCATCAGGCCGTCCTGCATGGTCTGGATTATGGTCTGCCAATACTGGCTCAGTTCCTCGTTCATGGCCGCTCCCCCGCCGTGCTCCACCGCTAACAATTGTTAATGATATTCTAGCATCATTTAACATGCACAACAATCGTTAATCAAAGTCCAGGGGCGCCGGCCGCCGTACCGCTGGCCACTCTATCCTATTTAGCATTTAATTTCCAAATGTTGGTCAAGAAGCCTCCGTCAGGATCCTCTTGGCATCATGTTTGCGATGTACCGAGGCCAGGAGCGGAGCCATGGACCAGCAGCCACCCAGCCATACCACCAACCCCCAGCCGCCGGCCGAGCGCCATCGCCTGGACACCCGGGGGGCCGGGGCCACCTGGGGCATCCTCAAGGTGGCCAACGCCCTGGCTGGGCTGGGCCCGGAGCGGGTGCTCGAGGTGATCGGCAGCGACCCCCGCCTGCTCAGCGACTTGCCCCCGGTGCTGGCCGGCCATGGCTGCCGGCTGCTTCAGGTGGAGGAGGGCGAAGGTCAATACCGCTTCCTGGTGCAGAGGCTCCGGGAAGCGCCACCGGCCAATCAGCGCGGCGGCCGCGGCCGCTGCCCCCATTCATGAATGCCATAGGCAAGGAGGAATGATCATGCCCGACCAGCTTACCGAGGCCCCTGCGGCCGACTCTTGCGTCGACGCCCGCGGCAGCGCCTGTCCCGGCCCCCTGCTGGAAGCCAAGAAGGCCATCGGTTCGGTCAAGGTGGGCGAGGTGCTGGAGGTGCTCTCCGGCGACCCCGGCACCAAGGACGACATCCCGGCCTGGGCCGGCAAGGTGGGACACGAGTACCTGGGGCATCTTGACTCCGACGGCTACTCACGCCTCTTCGTGCGGCGCAAGAAGTAGGGGCGGGGCCATGTCCGCCAAAGCCGCGCCACCCATCCTGGTCCTGGCCACCGAGGCCTGCGCCTATCCCGGCGCCAACTCGGTGGGACAGGCCCACCTGAGCTATCCCGACGACATCCACATCCTGCGGGTGCTCTCGCCGGCCATGTTCCCCGAACGGTTCTACCTGGACTGCTTCGACCAGGGCGTCGGCGGCATCATCATCATGTCCTGCGGGGTGGAGTGCCCTTACGAGGGGGCCTATGAGGTCCTGGCCAAGCGCGTGGACCGCGTCTACCAGCTCATGAAGGAGCGCGGCCTAAGCACGGCCCGGCTTCGGCTCACCGCCATCTGCACGGTGTGCAATCGCGCCTTCATCAAGGAAGTTAATCAAATGCACCAGGTGGTGGCCGAACTGGGCCGGCCGGGCCAGGAACGGGACGCGGCTTAGGGCCGCGCGGGAAGGGGTCAAACATGACGAGCGACAGACCCGGCCATTATGACGCCCTGGTGATCGGCGGCGGCATCGCCGGCCTGCAAGCCGCCCTGGAGCTGGCCGAGCAGGGCTTCCTGGTGGCGGTGGTGGAGCGCGACGCCTCGGTGGGGGGCAAGATGATCCGGCTATCCAAGGTCTTCCCCACCCTGGACTGCGCCA
>JAKAGJ010000357.1 GCA_021815655.1 Deltaproteobacteria bacterium
TGGGCAAAGCCCTGATCGGCGGCCTGCCGCCGGGCAGGTGCCCCCCCTGCCCCGCCTGGCCCGCCTGGCCCAAGCGGCCGGGCCAACCCTGGCCGGGCCTTGGCCCCGGCTGGGCGCGGCATGGCCGGGCGGCGAGGCGGGGCGCAAAAAAGAACCGCTTGGCATTAACTTCTTCGTCACCATGGCCAGATAAAAAAAATGACCGGCGGGGCGAACCCCGCCGGTCGGCGTGCCGGATGGCCCTAAATCACAGAATGGGCAGGTAGCGGTCCAGCTCCCACTGGCTGACGTGGATGCGGAACTTGTCCCATTCGATGCGCTTGTTCTCGACGAACTGCTCGAAGACGTGGTCGCCCAGGCAATCTTTGACCAGGGCGCTCTTGGCGGTGATCTCCACGGCCTCGCCCAGGCTGCCGGGCATGGAGTTGATCTTGTGCTTCTTCAACTCCTTGGGACCCATCTCGAAGATATCCTCCTCGACGGGGGCCGGCAGGGTGTAGTTCTCCTCGATGCCCTTGAGGCCGGCGGCCAGCATGGCGGCGAAGGTCAGGTAGGGGTTGGCCGAGGGGTCGGGGCAGCGCAGCTCGCAGCGGGTGGCGGCTTCCTTGCCGGGCTTGTACATGGGCACGCGCACCAGGCAGGAGCGGTTGCGGCGGGCCCAGGCGATGTAGGCCGGGGCCTCGTAGCCAGGCACCAGGCGCTTGTAGGAGTTGACCCACTGGGCCACGATGGAGCTGATCTCCGGGGCGTGCTTCAACAGGCCGGCGATGTAGGCCTTGCCCTGGGCGGAGAGGCTGTACTCGTCCTTGGCGTCGAAGAAGGCGTTCTTCTTGCCCTTGAACAGGGACTGGTGCACGTGCATGCCGGAGCCGTTCTGGCCGAAGATCGGCTTGGGCATGAAGGTGGCGTAGACGCCGTGCTTCATGGCGATCTCTTTCACGGTCAGGCGGTAGGTCATGGCGGCGTCGGCCATCTTGAGGGCCTCCTGGTAGCGGAGGTCGATCTCATGCTGGCTGGGGGCCACCTCGTGGTGGCTGTACTCCACCGCGATGCCCATTTTCTCGAGCGCCAGGATGGTGTCGCGGCGCAGGTCGCTGGCCACGTCCAGGGGGGTCAGGTCGAAGTAGCCGCCGTAGTCCAGGAACTCGGTGCTCTGGCTGTTTTTGAAATAGAAGAACTCCAGCTCCGGACCCACGTTCATGGTGTAGCCCAGGTCGGCGGCCTTCTTCAGGTTGCGCTTGAGCACGTAGCGGGGGTCGCCCTCATAGGGGGTGCCGTCGGGGTTCATGATGTCGCAGAACATGCGGGCCACGCCGCCCTCGCTGGGACGCCAGGGCAGCAGGGTGAAGGTGTTGGCATCGGGCTTGGCCACCATGTCGGACTCGTCGATGCGGCAGAAGCCCTGGATGGAGGAGCCGTCGAAGCCCATGCCCTCGTCAAAGGCGCCTTCCAACTCCGAGGGGGAGATGGCGAAGCTTTTGAGGAAGCCCAGAATGTCGGTGAACCACAGGCGGATAAATCGGATGTTGTTGTCCTTGACCGCCTTCAGAACGCTCTCCTTAGTCATCCCTGCTGCCATGCTCGGAAACCTCCTTGAAATTTACTGACCAGTGTCTTGGCCGCGCCGCGGGCGCGACCAGTGGTCCACCCAAACGGCAACCAGTTGACGGTTGTCCCTACAAAATCGTCGTTGACTCCACGACTACAGGCAAAATTTGCGCCAACCCGGGACAAAATTGGCAACCCATGGAAGCTACGACGTTAATCCATTCGGAGCCTTGATGGTCCGCCGGGGATTACTACCGGTGGGTGGGTTTGTGCGCTTGCTCGCCTACCATATTGTAGGCCCGCCCAGCCGCGCCGGCATCCCCAAAATTCTCCCCCATGCCGCCCCTACCTATACCATGGGCCGTGGAGACTGGCTAGGCAAGGAGGGCGGGCATGGGGGAGACCTCCGGCTAGCGGCGCCTGTTAGGGCGCGGCTAGAAGGAAACGCTCAGGGTCAGGCCATAGTAGTTCTTGCTGTCGTAGCCGGCAGCGTCCTTGATCTTGCTGTCCAGGAGCCAGACCTGGTTGAAGGACGGGGTGATGGTCACGGTGTCCTTGATCTTGATGGGCAGGCCGATGGTCAACTGGCTATCGGAGAAGGCGTCGGAATCCACGCCCCAGTAGTACTTGTTGTCGTCCTTGGAGGACCAGCCGCCGGCCAGGGAGGCGGCCAGCTGCCAGGTGACGTCCTTGACCACCCCCGGCAGATCATAGGCGTAGGCCAGGGAGAGGTTGACGTACTGGCCGTGGGCCTGCTCCACGTCCTGGTAGACCTTCAGGGTGGGGGTGATGAGCCAGTTGTAGGTCACGCCGGCGTAGAGTTCGGTGGTGGACTTGAAGGTGGTGTTGGGGAACTGATAGTTGATCACGCCCACCGGCAGGGAGAAGTCGCCGAAGGAGAAGGCGTACTCGGCGGTGAGGTCGATCTCGGTGAACTTGTTCTTGTGGTTGTTCTTGTCGGTGAGGTCGTAGGAGCCCCACACGTTGAAGGTGAAGCCGCCCTTGTTGATGTTCATGGAAGGCTGCAAGGCGGGGTCGTTGATCTGCATGATGCCGCGCCAGATGTACTTGCTGACAAAAGCCGCCGAGGCGTCGACCTTCCACTGGGGCGGCTTGTCGGCGGAGGCGGCCTCGTCGGCCAGGGCGGGGCCCGGAATCAGGGCCATCTGGGTCAATAGTCCCAGGGCCAGGGCCAAGGTGTAAACCAGCTTCTTCATGATGAACTCCCTTTTAGCCGGGGGCCGGCCGGGCGGGCCCATTCCCGCCTCCAACACCCCGGTCAGTTTTTGGCGGCGTCTACCGCAGACTGACCAGGGTAATTGGCAAGGGTTGTGCCAGGTGGCCGCGCGACGGGAGCCATAGGAAAAAGACTAGTTACTTAGGCCTATTGGCCGCCAGGCTTCCCTGGGGCCCCGAGTATGGCAAACAGGTTACCAGCTACTATTATGTATGAGGTATATGTGAAACCTACGCTCGGGTACGGAAGCGCCGGGGGTCTATGCCGTACTTCTGCACGCGCAGGCCCATGAGGCGCTCGGATATGCCCAGGGCGCGGGCGGCCTTGGCCTTGTTGCCCCGGGAGTTCTTCAAGGCCTCCACCAACAGCTCGCGCTCCACGTTCTCCAGGGTGGATTCCAGGGTGCCGCGGTGCACGGTGCCCGAGAACTCGGCGGTCTGCAGGGTGGGGGGCAGATGATGGCCGTGAATCACCTCGTCGGTGGACAGCAGCACCGCGCGCTCGATGCAGTTTTCCAGCTCGCGCACGTTGCCGGGCCAGTGGTAGCTCATGAGCATGTCGATGGCGGGCGTGGAGATGCGCCGGATGGCCTTATGGTTGTCCTTGCTGAACTTTTCGGCGAAGTAGTTGGCCAAGAGCAGAATATCGGTGCCGCGCTCGCGCAGGGAGGGCACGTGGATGGGGAAGACGTTGAGCCGGTAGTACAGGTCCTGGCGGAACTGACCCTTGTCGATCAGCTCCTCCAGCTCGCGGTTGGTGGCGGCGATGACCCGCACGTCGGTCTTGACCGTGGCCGTGCCGCCCACGCGCTCGAACTCGCGCTCCTGGATCACGCGCAGGAGCTTGACCTGGGTGGCCGCCGAGAGGTCGCCCACCTCGTCCAGGAAGATGGTGCCGCCGTTGGCCAACTCGAAGCGCCCCTTGCGCATGGCCACCGCCCCGGTGAAGGCGCCCTTCTCGTGGCCGAAAAGCTCGCTCTCGATGACGGATTCGGGCAGGGCCGCGCAGTTGACCTTGATGAAGGGTTTGCTGGCGCGCAGGCTGTTGTAATGGATGGCGTGGGCCACCAGCTCCTTGCCGGTGCCGCTCTCGCCGCGGATGAGCACCGTGGTGTTGCTGGCCGAGACCTGGCCGATCAGGTCGTAGACCACCTGCATGGCCTTGGACTTGCCGATGAGATC
>JAKAGJ010000358.1 GCA_021815655.1 Deltaproteobacteria bacterium
TGCTGTATGGGTGCGTGGGTGCCGTGGCCGGGGTCCTGGCCGGGCTTCTGGGAGTGGGCGGCGGCCTCATCATAGTTCCGGCCCTGACCTTTGTCTTCACCGCCCAGCACCTGCCACCCGAGCACCTCATGCACATGGCGCTGGGCACCTCCCTGGCCACCATCATCTTCACCTCGGTCTCCAGCGTGCGGGCCCACCACTCCCGGGGCGCTGTGCGCTGGGTGATCGTCCGGCGCATAGCGCTGGGCATCCTGGTGGGCACCCTGGCCGGCTCCTGGGTGGCCGCCCAGCTCAGCACGGGCTTCCTGAAGGGCTTTTTCGCGGCTTTCCTTTACTATGTGGCGGCCCAACTCCTCCTGGACATCAAGCCCAAGGCCAGCCGGCAGATACCGGGCATGACCGGCACCACGGGCATGGGCGGGGTGATCGGCGTGGTCTCAGCCCTGGTGGGCATCGGCGGCGGCACCCTGTCGGTGCCTTTCATGCTCTGGTGCAACGTGCCGGTGCGCGAGGCCATCGGCACCTCGGCGGCGATCGGCTTCCCCATAGCCGTCAGCGGCACCATCGGCTACATCATGAATGGGCTGGCCACCCAGGGCCTTCCCGGCGGCAGCCTGGGGTTCATCCACCTGCCCTCCCTGGCGGGAGTGGCGGTGGTCAGCGTGCTCACCGCGCCCATCGGGGCCAGGCTGGCCCACACCCTGCCGGTGCCCCTGGTCAAGAAAATATTCGCCATGCTGTTGCTGGGCATGGCCACCAAGATGGTCTGGGGGTTGTTCTAAAGCGAGCGCGCCGGCCCCGGCGAGCCCCGCTTGGAATGCGCGACTTGACCAGGCATAATCATTACAGCAGGAGGTGCGCGCCATGAAGGCAGGGCTGAAGGTCCCCAAGTTCCAGTTGAGCGACCAGGGCGGCGGCCCGCGCACGTTTGACAATCTCTGCGGCCCGCGCGGGCTGGTGCTCTATGTCTACCCCAGGGACAACACCAGCGGTTGCAGCACCGAGGCCGCGGAGTTCCAGGAGTTCCTGGACGATTTCGCCGCCCTTGGCTTCAAGGTGGCCGGCCTGGGCAAGGACTCGGCCGTTTCCCACCAGAAGTTCGCGGCCAAGCTCACCCTCTCCTTCCCCCTGCTCTCCGATCCCTCCACGGCCCTGATCCAGGACCTGGGCGCCTGGGGAGTCAAGAAGCTGTACGGCAAGGAGGTGGAGGGCGTGATGCGCAGCACCTTCGTCTTCGACGCCGGGGGCAAGCTGATCAAATCCTACGCCAAGGTCAAGGCCCAGGGGCACGCCCAGCAGGTGCTGGACGACCTCAAGGCGGCCTGAACTGGCGGGGCCGGCCTTGCCAAGCCGGCGTACGGTCTTATACTTGGGGTGAGCCGGGAGACCCGCTGGCCACCGGCCGCCATTGACCAGACCCCAGGGCAAGGACCATGGAAGACGCCGCAGGCATAGACCGACCCAGGAAAAGGCCCGCCATCAACATCCGCCAGATGGAGATAGACGACATCGCCCAGGTCTTCCACCTGGGCGAGGAGTTGTTCACCGCCTCCGAGTGGCCCAACCTCTACCGCACCTGGGACGAGTACGAGGTGATCAGCCTCTTCCAGTCCGACCCGGAGCTGTGCCTGGTGGCCGAGGGCGAGGAGGGCCTCCTGGGCTTCGCCCTGGGCACCACCATCGAGAAGAGCCACTCAGCCTGGAAATACGGCTACCTGGTCTGGCTGGGCGTGCGCCCGTCCCAGCAGCGCTCCGGCGTGGCCGCCCGCCTGTTCAAGACCTTGAAGGATCTGCTCATGGAGACCGGGGCGCGCATCCTGCTGGTGGACACCGAGGCCGACAACCTGCCGGCCCTCAAGTTCTTCCGCAAGCAGGGCTTCGGCAACCCCCAGGAGCACATCTTCCTCACCCTGAACCTGGACCAGGCGCGGCGCAAGAACGGCGAGCGCAAGGCCCCGGGACGGCCGCCCGAGCGCTTCCGGCTGGACGACGCCGAGCCCGACCCAGACTAGCGACCGTGACCGGGCAGGCCCCCATCGACCCGGCCCGCCTGCGCCGCCTGCTGCGCCGGCTGGTGGATATCTACAGCCCCTCGGGCAAGGAGGAGGAGATCCTGGAATTTTGCCAGGGCTACCTCAAGCGCCGGGGCCTGGAGGCGCACCGCCAGGAGGTGGACGAGTACCGCTACAACCTGGTGGTGGCCCCGACCGATAGCCAGGCCAGGCTGGTCCTGGTGGGCCACCTGGACACGGTGGCGGCCTACGACCTGGAAAACCTGGGCGTGGAGGATGAGGGCGAGCTGCTGCGCGGCCTGGGCGCGGCGGACATGAAGGGCGGCTGCGCGGCCATGATCGAGGCCATGGTCAGCCTGCGGGAGCGGCGCCCCGGCCTGCCGGTGGCCCTGGCCCTGGTGGTGGGCGAGGAGGAGGAGGGCGACGGCGCCCAGACCCTGTGCAAGGAATACCACTTTCCCTGGGCGGTGATCGGCGAGCCCACCGACCTGCAACCCTGCCTGAGCAACTACGGCTACCTGGAGATGCAGGTGCTCACCCGGGGACGCCGCCGCCATGCCTCCCTGGCCAACGACGGTCGCAACCCCATTCAGGACATGCTGAACCTGCTGTTGCGCTATAGCGGTTACATGGCCAGCCGCCCCGAACTGGTCTACAACATCCGCGACCTCATGAGCAGCCCCGAGGGCTTCGTGGTGCCCGAGCTCTGCGAGGCCTGGATCGACCTGCACCTGCCGCCGGCCAGCCCCCTGGGCGAGATCGCCCGCGAGCTGGAGGAGGTGGCGGCCCAGGCCGGCCGCGACGACCCGGGGCTCCTGGCCGAGGCCCGACTGGCGGGCATCCACGCCGGCTACCAGCTCTCGGACCAGGAGCCCATGGCCCGGGCCCTGCGCGAGATCTACGCCCAGGAGGGGCGGCCCTTCCAGCCCCGGCCCTTTCGCAGCCACTCCGACGCCAACCTGCTCTGGGCGGCGGGCATCAAACCCCTCATCCTGGGCCCCGGCCGCCTGGAGGAGGCCCACGCCCCCGAGGAGTGGGTGGACTTCGGCCAGGTCCGCCAGGCCGCCGGGCTCTACTTCCGCCTAGCCGAGGGCCTCCTGTCCTGATTCCGCCCTGCCGCGCCGCTGGCCACGCCAGGTGGTGTATACTATCCTGAACCCAAATGCGGCAGGGGCGCGGGCTGGAGCGCGAGCGGATGCTGACCGACAGCAAGTACGTCACCGTCCCCTACGACGAGATGGACCTGAGCAGGCGCAACCGGGAGCTGGCCATGCTCCTGGAGACGAGCAACCTGCTGGCCTATTCCTCCAGTCTCAACGACGTGCTCCACAACGGCCTGTCGGTGGTGCTCAGGCAGATGGGCATGGACGCCGGCCGGCTCTACCTCATGGACGAGGACGGCCAGTGCCTACACTTGGCCGCCTCCCTGGGAGTTAACGCCACCGGGCTGAAGAAGGTGAGCCTGAGCGAAGGGTTCACCGGCAAGGCCGCGCGCAACCGCCAGTTCATCGCCCAGCACGTCAGCGAGCTGCCCGATCCGGCCCGGGTGAAGCTGCTCTCCAAGAAAGGCTTCGTGGTGGTGGTCTGCGTGCCGCTCATCGCCCTTGACAAGGTGGTGGGGGTGCTGAACCTGGCCTCACGCAAGCAGATCAGCCTGACGCCCCAGACCATCGACCTGCTCATAGTCATGGGCAACCAGATCGCGGTAGCGGCCAACAATGCCCGCCTGAACGAGGAGCTGAAGGACAAGGCTCGCCTCCTGGAGGAGCAGAAGAGCGCCATCCAGTTCTTCGCCTACACCGCCTCGCACGACCTCAAGTCCCCGGCCGTGGGCATCCACGCCCTCACCACCCGCCTGCTCAAGCACTTCGGTCACCTTTTGGGCGAGCGCGGCCAGGAATACTGCGCGCAAATTCAGAAGGCGGCCACCCACATCGACTCCCTGGTGCGCG
>JAKAGJ010000359.1 GCA_021815655.1 Deltaproteobacteria bacterium
CGGCGACGCCCTGGCCGAATATCTCCGTCACTCCCTGGAGGATCGCCTGGCCGGCCTGCACCGCCTCTATGAGCTGGCCCGGGCCCATCTGAGCCTGGGCCAACTCATCTTCGACCCGCTGTATTAGTCACCAAACCGCCGCGGCCTATAAATTCACACCCCCCGTAAGGATGTCCTGGGCCTGTTTGACATGCAGGGTTATGGGCCGGCCGTGGCTGTTGTACACGTCCATCCGCAAGGTCACCGGCGCCCTCGCACAGAAACCATTGCAGGCCGTCCCGCCCTGCAAAATGGTTCACCACCGGCCGCAAAATTCTTTACAATGGGCCTGCTGGCCAGACGCCCGCCAGGCGGACCAGGCCAGCGGGCAAGGAGACTTCATGGGCTGTTTCAGATGGGGCCTGGGCGCCCTTTTAGTTGTATTGCTGTTGGCGCCGCCGGCCCAGGCCGGCCTGCAGGAGGACGTGGCCGCCGCCGTGGCCGCCCGCGACCGCCATGACTACGCCACGGCCACCAAGATCGTCACGGCCATCATCCGCCGGGGCAAGCTTCCCAAGGAGGCCCTGGGCGAAATACACGGCATCAGGGGGGTATTCTGGCAGGAGCAGCGCGAGTTCTACCGGGCCATCGCCGACTTCACCCGCGCCACCCAGCTCAACCCAGGGCATGGCGAGCCCTACAACAACCTGGCCTGGATCTTCGCCACCTGCGACGACCCTGACTTCCGCAATGCCGAGCTGGCCCTCAAGAACGCGCAAAAGGCGGTGGAACTGCTCAAGGAGAGCCCCGACAGCCTGGACACCCTGGCCGCGGCCCAGGCCGAGGCCGGGCGCTTCCCCGAGGCGGTGCGGACCATGGAGCGCGTGGTGACTTGGTGCGAGCAAAAGGGCGACGCCCAGCGTTTGGAGCAGGCCCGCCTGCACCTGGCCTCCTACCGGCAAGGCAAGCCCTGGCGGGATGAAGTACGCCGGCACTGAGCCCCTATCCTTCTCAATCGAGTGCAAGCAACCATGTCGCGAAGCATGCTGGGATACCTGGTGCTGCTGTTCATCGCCTGGCTTTGCAGCCGCAACCGCCGGCGCATTCCCTGGCGCACCGTGGCCGCCGGCAGCCTCTTGCAGCTGGCCATCGCGGTGGCCATGTTCAAACTGCCCCTGTTCCGGGCCTTCTTCCTGGCCCTGAACAAGGTGGCCATGGCCCTGGAAGAAGCAACCATGGCCGGCACCAGCTTTGTCTTCGGCTATCTGGGCGGCGGCCCCCTGCCCTTCAGCGAGGCCACGCCCGGAGGGGCCTACGTCTTCGCCTTCCGGGCCCTGCCCATGATTATCGTGGTGGCGGCCCTGGCGGCCCTTTTGTACTACTGGCGAATTCTTCCCGTGGTGGTGCGGGGCTTCTCCTTCGTGCTGCGCAAGACCATGGGCATCGGCGGCGCCCTGGGGGTGGGCGCCTCCTCCACCATCTTCCTGGGCATGGTGGAGGGACCTCTGGTGGTCCGCCCCTATCTGTCCCTGATGACCAAGAGCGAGATGTTCTCCCTGATGACCTGCGGTCTGGCCTGCATCGCCGGCACGGTGCTGGTGGTCTACGCCGGGCTGCTGCGCGCCATCATCCCCGACTCCTTGGGGCACGTGCTCACCGCCTCCATCATCCACGCCCCGGCGGCCCTGGTGGTGGCGGCCCTGATGTTCCCCGAGGAGGATGAGCCCACCCTGGGCGAGGGGCTGCCGCCCTCGCCGGCCTCGGGCAGCATGGACGCGCTGACCCGGGGCACCAGCGACGGCCTGCACCTGTTCCTGGCCGTGGTGGCCATGATCATCGCCCTCTTGGCCATGGTCAAGCTCTGCAACCTGATGCTGGCCTGGCTGCCCCAGTTCCAGCAGGCCCCCTTGTCGCTGGAGCGCATGCTGGGTTGGGTGATGGCGCCGGTGGTGTGGCTCTTGGGCGTGCCCTGGTCCGAGGCCCAGACCGCTGGCCGGCTTATGGGCGTGAAGACCATGCTCAACGAGTTCATCGCCTACATCCAGATGTCCAAGCTGCCGGCCGGGGCGCTCTCGCCCAAATCCAGCCTTATCATGACCTACGCCATGTGCGGCTTCGCCAACTTCGGCAGCCTGGCCATCATGCTCGGCGGCCTGGGCTCCCTGGTGCCCGAGCGCCGCGGCGAGTTGGCGTCCATGGGGCTCAGGGCCCTCCTGGCCGGCACCCTGGCCTCCTGCCTTACTGGGGCCATCGTGGGCATGATCTACTGATACACTGCTCCCGCCGGCGGGCCGCCTTGACCGCCTCCTAGCCTGCCAGTAAGCTTTATCAGGTTGGCCTGGCTTTGAATGGCGGTCTAAGGCCGCGGGGAGTGGAGCATGTGCACGCCGGTGGGGCACGCCCTGGCGGGAGTGGTGGTGGGCCTGGCGGTCAGCCGCCAGGCGCCGCCCGTGGGCCCCTGGAAGGAGCTGGCCTTCCTGGCCCTGGTCTCCCAGACTCCGGACCTGGACTTCCTGCCCGGCCTGATGCTGGGCTCGGTGGAGCTTTACCACCACGGCCTCAGCCACTCCCTGGGCTTCGCCGGGCTGGCCGGCCTGGCCTGCGCCGCCTTGGGCTGGCGCTGGGGGCAGGCGGTGCGCTGGGGCTCCCTGGGAGCGCTCTTGTACCTGGTGCATGTGCTCCTGGACTACACCACTGTCTCGCCCCGAGGCATCCCCCTGTGGTGGCCGTTGAGCGACCTGCGCCTGCTGGCCGACACGCCCTTTTTCGTTGACGTCTGGCGGCGCCCCTGGGGCTGGCCCCTGGTGTGGCACAACCTGGGGGCGGTGGGCCTGGAGACGGCGGTGCTGGGGCCGCCGGCGGCCCTGGCCCTGTGGTGGCGCCGGCGCTGGTGGCAGACGCCTGCCCTGACGGCAGGAGCCTCGCGGCCCTGATCTATTGGGTTTGATCCAGCCAATCGACCCGTCCGTGCCCCGCCGGGGGCACCCGGCCCAAAGCCTTCTTTATGCTACAGCCCCGCCACGGGAGCCTGCTGCCTAGGCCAGGTCAACAACGCCAATCGACCCGTCCATGCCCCGCCGGGGGCACCCGGCCCAAAGCCTTCTTTATGCCACTGCCCCGCCACGGGAGCCGGCGGCCTAGGCCAGGTCAACTACGCCAATCGACCCGTCCATGCCCCGCCGGGGGCACCCGGCCTAGACCAGGGTCATGGCCTTTTCGGGGCACATCTCCTGGCAACAGAAGCAAGCGATACACAGTTGGGCCTCCACGTGGGGCAAGGCGTCCTCCATGCTCAGGGCATGCACGGGGCAGTGCTCCACGCAGTAGCCGCAGGCGGTGCACTTGTCGGGATCGGCCTGGGGACGCACCTGGGAACGGCTGTGCATAAGCCCCTGGATGGCCTGGTTGCCCAGGATGGCCTCGCCGCCCAAGGGCGGCAGCTTGAAGCCGGGCAGTTCCGGCGGCTGGCCGATGACCTGGATGGCCTGGGAGTCGTAATCGCCCAGGCCCAACTCGCGGGCCTTTTGCAGAAAGCGCAGGGCCCCCGGGTCCAGGCCCATCATGCGGGCGATCACCGCGTCCAGGGCCACGGCGTTGTCGGCGGCCAGCACCTGGCCGATGTGGCGCAGGTCCGGCGAGGCCGGGCCGTTGCCCTCCATGCCTACCACGGCGTCCACGATGAACAAATCCGGCACCCGCAGGTTAAAGACATCCACCACCACCTCGTGGAATCGCCGGGGGGTGCCGGCCAGGCGGTGCAGCATGGCCTTCTGGGCCCCAGGCAGGATGCCGTAGGAGTTCTTGATGGCCCCGGTGAGGATGGTCAGGCCGTGGGTCTTGAACTTGGGCAGGGAAATGAAGACGTCGGCCTCCAGCACGGCCCGCGAAACGCTCACCCGGGGCAGCAGGGCGGGGTCGAAGTCGCGCTCCACCGAGTCCAGGCCGATGTTGCGGTAGTGCCCCCGGGCGGCCTCA
>JAKAGJ010000360.1 GCA_021815655.1 Deltaproteobacteria bacterium
GGCCACGCGGTCCAGGGTGTCGCGGTGGCTGGTCAGGAGCTCCTCCACGTGGGCCTCGCGCTCGCCCATCAAGGCCTTCAGCTCCAGGTCCAGGGCGGCGGCGGTGGCCTCGGAGAACTCCTGGGCTGGGGGCATCATGGTGGCGTCCTGGGGCAGGAAGATGGGCTGGGTGCGGCGGGAGTAGGTCACCGGTCCCAGGGTGGTGCCCATGCCGTACTGGGTGAGCATGGCGCGGACCATGTCGGTGGCCCGCTGTAGGTCGTTGGCCGCGCCGGTCGACACCTCGCCAAAAACCAGGCGCTCGGCCACCCGCCCGCCCAGGAGCACGTCCACCCGCGCCACCAACTCCGAGCGCCCCATGAGATAGCGGTCCTCGGTGGGACGCTGCTCGGTGTAGCCCAGGGCGGCGATGCCCCGAGGGATGATGCTGATCTTGTGCACCTTGTCGGCGCCGGGGCTGAAGGCCGCCACCAGGGCGTGGCCGGTCTCGTGGTGGGCCACGATGCGCTTCTCGCGCTCGTTTATCACCCGGTTTTTCTTTTCCAGGCCGCCCACGATGCGGTCCACGGCCTCCTCCAGGTCGGCCATGCTCACCTCGTCGCGGCCACGGCGCGCCGCCAGCAGGGCGCCCTCGTTCAGAATGTTCTCCAGATCGGCGCCGGAAAGTCCGGGGGTGCGCTGGGCCAGGGTCTCCAGCTTGACGTCCCCGGCCAAGGTGATGCGCTTGGCGTGCACCTTGAGGATGGCCAGGCGGCCATTGAGATCGGGCTTGTCCACCAGCACCTGGCGGTCGAAGCGCCCGGCGCGCAAAAGCGCCGGGTCCAGGATCTCGGGGCGGTTGGTGGCGGCCATGATGATAACCCCCACCCGGGGGTCGAAGCCGTCCATCTCCACCAGGAGCTGTTGCAGGGTCTGCTCGCGCTCGTCGTGGCCGCCCATGACGCTCATGCCCCGGGCCTTGCCCAGGGCGTCCAGCTCGTCGATGAAGATGATGCAGGGGGCCTTCTGCTTGGCCTGGGCGAAAAGCTCGCGCACCCGGGCGGCGCCCACGCCCACGAACAGCTCCACGAACTCCGAGCCGCTGATGGAGAAGAAGGGCACCCCGGCCTCCCCGGCCACGGCCCGGGCCAGCAGCGTCTTGCCGGTGCCCGGAGGACCCAGGAGCAGCACGCCCTTGGGCAGGCGCCCGCCCAGGCGCGAGTAGCGCTCCGGCGTCTTGAGGAAGTTGACCACCTCCTCCAACTCGCCCTTGGCCTCGTCCACTCCGGCCACGTCATCAAAGCGCGTGGCCACCCCCTCCTCGGCGTAGACCTTGGCCCGGCTGGAGCCAAACTGCATCACTCCGGCGCCGGGGCCCATGCGCTTCATCATGAAGTACCAGATGCCCACGAACAGAAAGATGGGCACCACCCAGGAAAGCAGGTTGCGCAGAAAGGCCGACTCCACCTCGCCCCGGAACTTGACCTGGTGCCCCTCCAGTTCCTTGGCCAGGTCGGGGCTGACGCGCACGGTGGTGAATTGCGTATCCTTGCCGTCCTTGTCCACGTAAGTGCCGGCGATCATCTGGTCGCTGATGGCGATTTCCTTGACCCGGTCCTTGCGCAGGTTGTCGAGGAACTCGCTGTAGGCCAGCCTGGTGGGGCTGGTGTAGTTGTAGATCATGTTGTTGAGGATGAAGACGAACCAAATGCCCAGCAGCACGTACCAGATAGAAAACTTGTGGTGTTTCTCCACGGCCAAGCTCCAGCTTCCCTTCCGCCGCCAAAGGCGGCGCGGGACGTCGCCAACGTCCCAGGGGGAGGTTCCGGCCATTTTCGCAGGCGGCCGGTCTAGGGTAAGGGTGGCTCCCGTAATTTAGGCTACTCTGCCCATCCCGGCTGGTCAACCGGCACTTGCCAAGGGGCGGACAAATAACTATCATTTGACTAGGATATGATGCCTCGAAAGGAGGATAACTAAGTACGAGCTTATCCCATTCAGCGCCTTTAGACCACTCAGCCTGCGCGAGCGCGGCTGGGATGAATTGGTGGAACGCTTCTTCACTGGCGCTTTGGTGCCTGTGGAGGGCGAGGAAGGTCGCTTCGTGCCCACGGTGGACCTTAGGGAAACCGAGGAGGGCTACGAACTGACCGCTGAGGTCCCGGGGCTCAAGCCCGAGGAGATCGAGGTCACTCTGAGCGGCGACGTGCTGATCCTCAAGGGCGAGAAGAAGGAGGAGCGGGAGGAAACCGAGGGCGGCTACCACGTGGTGGAGCGGCGCTTCGGGAGCTTCTACCGCAGCTTCCACTTGCCGGAGCCGGTGGACCGCGAGCGCTTGGCCGCCACCCACAAGGACGGCGTGCTGCGCGTGAGCCTGCCCAAGGCCGTGGCCGAGAAGACCACCAGGGTTGAGGTGAAGCCCAACTAGGCCAAGGGGCCGGTCGCCGGTAATCTGAGGCGACCGGCCCCAAGTAACCCGCTCACGGCCCGCATCCGCCAGGGTGCGGGCCGTGATTTTAGTGGGGCGCGCCCAAGGGGGCAATCAGCAAGCCCTATGAAATATTAACCAATTTTAATGGTACTTTTTCATGGGGTTATTCTTGACCGTCCCCTTGACACTCCCGGTGGCCTGCTTATTTTTTAGGCAAGCAAACCCCGCAACGCGTTACCCATTAGAGAGGAGGACGTCATGTTCGAGTTGATCCCTTACTCGGGTTTTGGCTCCTTGGGCAGGCTGCGCAGGGACATGGACGACCTGTGGAAACGCTTCTTGGACGCCGAGCCCGGGCTGCCCGCCCTGCGTGGCGAGGCGCCCAGCTTCGTGCCGGTGGTCAACGTCAAGGAGACCGATGAGGCCCTGGAGGTGACCGCCGAGGTGCCCGGCCTGAAGCCCGAGGAGATCGAGGTGAGCCTCACCGGCGACGTGCTGACCCTCAAGGGCGAGAAAAAGGAAGAGCGCGAGGAGACCCAGGGCAACTACCACGTGGTGGAGCGGCGCTTCGGCAGCTTCCAACGCAGCTTCCGCCTGCCCATGGAGGTGGAGCGCGACAAGCTCACGGCCAAGCACAAGGACGGCGTGCTCCTGGTCTCCCTGCCCAAGGCCAAAAAGCAAGGCGCCACCACCATCAAGATAGAAGCGGAATAACTCTCCCGGCCTCTGCCTGGCCCGCGACCCGGCTCCCTGACAGGGGGCCGGGTTTGTTTCGATGACGGCGGGCACGCCGCTTTTTGGGGACTATCCTGCAACGGCAACCGGCGGCGCCGGCCACGGCCACAGGCTCAACCGAGCCGTTTAGGCCCGGCGGCAGGCGCGCCGCCCATTTAGGACCCGCGGCGGATAAGCCGCTTTTGGGGGATCGCCTTGCAACGGGAGCCCGCGGCGCTGGCCACGGCCACAGGCTCAACCGACCCGTTCAGGCCCGGCGCCGGGCACGCCGCCGCCAGAGGCCGGCCAAGGCCGTCAGGTTCAACAGGGCCAGGAGCCCCAGGCAGGCGTCGAAGCCCAGGCTGGGGGCCAGCACCAGGGGGTAGAGGGCGCCCAGCACCCCGCCGGCCAGGTCCAGGCCATAGAGCCCGCCACCCAGGCGGGCCAGAGAGCCCCGGCCGGCGCCCAACTGGCGACCAGCCTGGCCGGCGAGGGCGAAGTAGGCGCCAGTGAGGCCACCGTCCAGCACCGCCAGGGCCAGCACCAGCATCTGAAAGCCCTGGCCAGGGGTGCCCAGGATGGAGAGCCAGTGGGCCAATCCCAGGGTGGCCAGGCAGGCCAGGGCCAGGATCCAGTGCCCCAGGCCCAGCCAGGCGTTGGGGCGCGAAAGCGCCGGCAGGCGGGAAGCCACCCCCAGGGAAGCCAGGCCCATGCCCAGCATGAAGGAGCCCAGCAGCAGGGCCAGGCCCAGGTACAGGGAGCCGAAAAAGGCCTGCCAGGCCATTATCAAGAGCAGGGACCAGGCCATGGAGGTGGCGCCGGCCACC
>JAKAGJ010000361.1 GCA_021815655.1 Deltaproteobacteria bacterium
TCCTGAAGGACGGCCGCGTGGTGGATCAAGGCGCGCCCGCCAGCTTGTGGTCCCACCCAGGACATCCCTTGACCAAGGACCTGTTGGAGAGCCTGGACTTTTTGGAGGGGAAGGTTGGCTGAGCCCCTCCTGTGCCTGGCCGGGGTGGGGCACGCCTACCCCGACGTTCGCGGAGGTGGTGTCATGCCGTTGTTCGACGGCGTCGACCTGGAGATCATGCCCGGGGAGGCATTGGGGCTGATGGGGCCCAGCGGCATCGGCAAGAGCACCCTGGCCCGCTTGTGTCTTGGATTGGAGCGGCCCAACCAGGGCGGCGTCTTCTTTCACGGGCGCGACCTCGCTGGCCTCGATCGCCATGGCTGGATGGATTTTCGACGAAGGGTGCAGATCGTATGGCAGGAGCCTGCCCTTTACCTAAACCCCTACATGAACGTGGCCGAGCTGGTGGATGAGCCCCTGCTGATCCATGGCCTGGGTGATGGAGACTGGCGGCGGCATAGGGTTTCGGCCTTGCTGGACAAGGTGGGGCTAACCCCCAAGGATGGAGGCAAGCGCATACATCAACTCAGCGGCGGCCAGTGTCAACGGGTGGCCTTGGCCAGGGCCCTGGCCTGCGGCCCCGAATTTTTGGTGTGCGATGAGGTCCTCAACGGGCTGGACACCATCAGCCAGGCCCACCTGGTCCGACTGATCAAGGGACTGGTGGCCGAAACGGGCATGGCCCTGCTATTCATCTCCCATGACCGGGCGTTGGTCGCCCATCTCTGCGCCCACGCCGTGCATTTGGGCAAGAAATAGCTGGGGTTCGGCCGGGCGCCCGGCTTGCGCCCAACCCTTGATCCCGTCGGTTGGGTCATGGCTTGCCGGGGATGTCGCGGTCAAGGGGGGGAGGTGGCCACCGCTTGTCGGGCATGAGGCTGCCCCCACTGCTTTGCTCTGCTCGGTGGGGCAGGCGTTGAAGCCCATCGCCGATCGCGTGGAGGGGCCGGGGCTTTCCTGGGCTGGCCTGTCCTGGCGGACCGGGCGGGAGCATCGTCCCTGTTTCAGGCGCCGCGGCGGGCTGGCCGGAACAAGGCCGCCACGGCTCGCACCTTCTCCGGGGGGCCGATCACCACGGCCAGGTCGCCGGCCGCGAGCCTGGTCCCGGCTTCGGGGTTGGCCGTCACCTCGGACCCCCGGCGCAAGGCCAGCACCGTCACCCCATGCGTCTTGCGCAGTTCCATCTCCGCTATGCTGCGTCCCTCCAGGGCCGATCCCGCCTGCACGGTGATGGTTTCGGTGCGGGCTTGGCCCAGGTAGCAGCGTATGTCGCAGGCCTGCCGCCTGTCCTGGCTGGCCACGCCCCTGAGCATCTCATAGCCCTCGGCGCGCATCTCGTCCACCAGGCGCTGGATCTCCTCGCTGGGCACCCAAAAGCGGCGCAGCACGCGGGCGAATATCTCCACGGCCGTCTCGTACTCCTCGGTCACCACCTCGTCGGCGCCCAGACCCAGCAGAGCCTCGATTTCTTGCATGTAGCGGGTGCGAGTAATCAAGTAGAGGTCCGCGTTCATGGCTCGCGCCGAGGCCACGATGCTGCGCGTGGCCACCGGGTCGGCCATGGTTACCACCAGCACCCTGGCCCGCGGCAGGCCCACATGCCTGAGCACGGCGGGACTCATGGCGTCGCCATAGACGATGGGTAGGCCCAGGGCCGCCTGCTTGCGCACGGTTTCGGGGTTCATTTCCAGTATCAGATAGGGGATGCCGGCGGTCTGGCAGGCCCGGGCCACGTTCTGGCCGTTCAGGCCAAAGCCCACCACCACCACGTGCTCGCCCATCTCGTCCTTCCGCCCCGGGCCGTCGAGGTCCAGGCCGGCGGTCCCCGCCTTCTGCCTGGCCCCCAGGCGGGCGCCCAGGGCGGATCCCAGGTTCAGGAGAAAGGGCGTGGCGGCCATTGTCAGCACCGACACCACCAGGAACCATTGATGCTCCTGGCTGCTCAGCAGGCCATGATTCAGGCCCTGCAAGGACAGGATGAAGGAAAATTCGCCCACCTGGCTCAGGCCCAGACCGGCCGGCAAGGCCACGCGCAGGGGCAACCCCAGGGCCAGCACCGCCCCGCCGGCGGCCAGGGCCTTGGCCGCCAGCACCAACAGGGTGGCCGAACCCATGGCCAGGGGATGCTCGCCCACCACCCGGAGGTCCAGGAGCATGCCTATGGAGACGAAGAACAGGCTGGTGAAGATATCGCGCAGGGGCAGCAGGCTGCCCAGGGCCTGGTGGCTGTAGGGAGACTCGGAGACGATCAGGCCGGCCAGGAAGGCGCCCAGGGCCAGGGACAGCCCCGCCCAGGAGGTGAGCCAGGCCACACCCAGGCACAGCAGCACCATGGCCACCAGGAACAGCTCGCGATTGCGCGTGGCCGCCACCAGATCCAGGGCCCGTGGCACCACCCACTTGGACGCCGCCGCCAGCAGGCCCATCACCATTAGGCCCTTGGCCGCCAGGAGCCATCCTTCCCCGCCTTCCACGCCCTGGCCGGCCAACAGGGGAGCGGCCAGCATCATGGGTATGACGATCAGGTCCTGGAAGATGAGGATGGCCAGGGAAACCCGTCCCGGTGGGCTGTCCAGACCGGCTCGCTGTTGCCAGAGCTTGAGCACGATGGCCGTGCTGCTCAGTGAAATCAGGCAACCCCAGAATACCCCCGGCCCCCAGCCGCGCCCCAACCACCAGGCCATGCCCAGGCCGGCCAGCACCGTGGCCCCCACCTGCAGGGAGCCGCCCAGCACCAGCGAGCGTTTGATCTGCAAGAGGTTGCGGAAGGAGAACTCCATGCCGATGGTGAACATCAAAAGGATGATGCCCAACTCGGCCGCGGCCTCCACGGCGCCCAGGTCGCCCACCAGACCCAAACCATGGGGCCCGGCCAGCATGCCGGCCAGCAGAAATCCCAGTATCTCGGGCAGGCGCAGGCGCTGGCCCAGCCAGACGGCCAGGGTGGAGAGGGCGAAGATGGTCACCAGGTCGGTGAGGAGGGAATGAGGCATGGGCTCTCTCCTGGGCCCGCGCGGCCAGAATAGGAGGCCGCGTGGTTCAGGCTAGCATAGTCCCCAAATGGTCACAAGGTCGGCGGGCGTGGCCAGGGGGAGAGGAGCGGGCCCCCAGGGATCGACCCCGGAGCGCCGCGCGCCGGAGGCGGCTGGGCCTGGCGCGGTTGGGGGGCTAGATGCGGCGGGCGCCGTAGAAGTGGCGGGCCCAGTATTCTTCCGAGAGCTCGTTGATCTGGATGCGGTGGTTGCCGCTGGCGGCGTGGATGAACTCGCCGTTGCCCAGGTAGATGCCCACGTGGGTGACGCGCTTGCGCTTGCGACCTGAGCTGAAGAAGACCAAGTCGCCGGGGCGCAGCTCGTAACGCGAGATTTTCTTGCCGTTCTTGAACTGCTCCGGTGAGGAGCGACCCAGGTCTATGCCGTTTTGCTCCAGGACAAAGCTGACGAAGCCCGAGCAGTCGAAGCCGTAGTCGGGGTCGGCCCCTCCCCGGCGGTAGGGCACGCCCAGGAACCTGTTGGCCGTCTGGATGATGGATTTGACCCTGGGCGGGGTATAGGCCCAGGAGGCGTCGGCGGCCAGGAGCAGTAGACCGGCGAAGATGCCCAGGCAGAATGCCTTAAGGAAATTGACCTGACGGGCGGAGCCAAGGGGGTTCGGGGGGCCGGGTGGAGGTGGGGTCATGGTATGGCTGTTCCTCCGTCCAGGGTTTTACGAGGGCGGGTCAGCCAAGTAGCTTTGGTTTGGGAAAACCAAAAAAGGCGACCACGTGATTTTATAAAATATTTGGACCAGCTCTGTCAACCGCTTTTAATTCCAAGTCAAATTGGGATTTAAAACTATTCCGGCTTGACCAGCCCAGGCCAGTGAACCAGCTGAATAATGGGCGGTTTTCCGGTCTGGTGTTGCCCTGTGAG
>JAKAGJ010000362.1 GCA_021815655.1 Deltaproteobacteria bacterium
AGGAGAAGATGGCTTAATTCCCTGCGCGGGAAGCCATCCATGGCCCGCATGGCCAGGCGCGCGTAATCCAGAAGGTCAGGCGGGGGCGCTCCGGCGTCCCCGCTTTATTTTTTAACGCCGCCCCCCCTTCCGGGGGACGTTGCCAAGCCCGAGGCCTTGTGATAGCCTTTTGCCATGAAAGGCTTAATCTTCCGCTGGGTGCTGAACGCGGGCGGCCTCCTGCTGGTCAGCTACCTTTTCGACGGCATCCGCGTGGCCAGCGTGGGCTGGGCCTTTGTGGCCGCCCTGTTCCTGGGGGTCTTCAACGCCCTCATCCGCCCCGTGGTGCTGGTGCTCACCTTGCCCATCAACATCCTCACCCTGGGCCTGTTCACCCTGGTGGTAAACGGCCTGATGCTCTGGCTCACCGGCAGCCTGCTCAAGGGCTTCGTGGTGGAGGGCTTCTGGTCGGCGGTGGGCGGCGCCCTGGTCTTGAGCCTCATCAGCCTGGTGGTCAACTCGGTGATCGGCGACAAGGGTGGCGTGGAGATCATCGAGATGCGCCGCAGCCAGAGCGGCGTGTGGCGGGACCGGTACTAGCCGTGGATGACGACCGCCGCGCGCTGCAAATGCGGGTGGACTCCTGTCAACGCCTGATCCACGACGTCAGCCAACGCCTGGCCCAGCAGACCGTGCACCCGCGCATCGTGGAGCAGCTCTCGCGCCTGGATGAGCTCCTATCCCTCATCGACAACCGCCTGGTCAACGAGACCGACCTGTCGCGCATCGAGGCCTCCACCAACCAGCTCATGGTGGAACTGACCGCCCTGTTCAGCCACCAGAAGCTGGGCAGCCTCTACGAAGAGGTGTCGGTGCACTAGGCGGCGTGCCCGCCGCTGGGCGTTGACGGGTCGATTGACACTACCGCCTAAACCAACCCCGGCGGATGCCGGTGCAAGCTGGTGGCGGAAACAGCCTTCATAAAAGGCCGCCCCTCTCGGCCCCGCCGGCGCCCGCCTTGACGCACCCCCCGCTCCCACCTATAGTTGAACTCTAGCCAATTTCGCACCCCCCGGAGGCGCTTGCATGAAGCAGATAGTCCTGGGCACCGCCGGCCACATCGACCACGGCAAGACCTCGCTGGTCAAGGCGCTCACCGGCACCGACACCGACCGCCTCAAGGAAGAAAAGGCCCGGGGCATCACCATCGAGCTGGGTTTCGCCTTCCTGGACCTGCCTAGCGGCCAGCGCCTGGGCATCGTGGACGTGCCCGGCCACGAGAAATTCGTGAAGAACATGGTGGCCGGGGCCACGGGCATCGACCTGGTGGCCCTGGTCATCGCCGCCGACGAGGGCGTCATGCCCCAGACCCGCGAGCACCTGGACATCTGCTCGCTCTTGGGCGTGCGCACCGGCCTGGTGGTGCTGACCAAGATCGACATGGTGGACGAGGAGTGGCTGGGCCTGGTGCAGGAGGACGTGGCCGAGTATCTCTCGGGCACCTTCCTGGCCGGGGCGCCCATCGTGCCCGTCTCCTCGGCCACCCGCCAGGGCCTGGACGAGTTGATGGCCGTGCTGGACGAGATGGTCTCCGGCCTGGAGGAGCGCCCGGCCTTCGGCCCCTGGCGGCTGCCCGTGGACCGCGTCTTCACCATGAAGGGCTTCGGCACGGTCATCACGGGCACGGCCGTGGGCGGCACCATCGCCATCGGCCAGGAGGTGGAGATCTACCCCCGCGACGTCACCGCCAAGGTGCGCGGCCTACAGGTGCACAACCAGGAGGTGCAGCAGGCCCGCCGTGGCCAGCGCACGGCCATCAACCTGCAAGGCGTGGAAAAGGCCGTCATCGAACGCGGCGACGTGGTGGCCACCCCCGGCTCGCTCAAGCCCTCCCTGTGGGTGGACATGGAGTGCTCGGCCTTGAGCGACATGCCGCGCCCCTTGAAGCACCGCGCCCCGGTGCGCTTCCACACCGGCACCGGCGAGATCATGGGCCGGGTGATGTTCCTGGACCGCGATGACCTAAAGCCCGGCGAGCACTGCTACTGCCAGGTGCGCCTGGAATCGCCCGTGGCCGTGATGGCCGGCGACCGCTACGTGCTGCGCTCCTACTCGCCGGTGGCCACCGTGGCCGGCGGCATCATCCTGCACCCCCACCCGGGCCGCCACAAGCGCCGCCGGCCGGAGATCATCGCCGATCTGCAAACCTTGCAGCAGGGCAGCCCCGCCCAGCGCGTCGGCGTACACGCCCGCTTGGCCGGCGAGGCCGGCATCACCGCCGGCGAGCTGGTGCGCCTGGTGAACCTGCCGGGCAAGGACCTGGAGCGCCTGCTCACCGAGCTCTTGAACAAGCATGAGCTGGTGCGCTTCGACAAGGAGGGCGGCCGGCTCATCGCCGGGGTGGTGCAGGAGGAGCTGTGCGCCAAGGCCATCGCCCTCTTAACCGAGTTCCACCAGGGCCAGCCCCTCAAGCCGGGCATGAGCCGCGAGGAGTTCCGCCAGCGCCTGGGCGCCGGCATGGAGGCCAAGCTCTTCGCCCATCTGTTGCGCAAGCTCTCCGAGGAGGGCAAGCTCATCGCCGAAAAGGACCTCCTGCGCCTGCCTGACCATCAGGTGCGCCTGGCCGGCGGGGCCATGGCCCTGCGCGCCCGCCTGGAAAAGGCCTACGCTTTAGGCGGGCTCACCCCGCCCCTGTTCAAGGAGGTCATCGAGAAGGAGGACAAGAAGGAGGCCAAGCAGGTCTTGCAGGTGCTCATCAACGAGGGCGTGCTGGTCAAGATCAAGGAGGACCTCTACTACCACGCCGAGGCCCTGGGCGAGATCAAGGCCCGCCTGGTGGCCTACTTCAGCGAGCATGAGCGCCTGGGCGCCCAGCAGTTCAAGGAGATCACCGGCCTGTCGCGCAAGTACCTCATCCCGCTATTGGAGCACTTCGACGCCACCCAGGTGACCATCCGCGTGGGCGACGAGCGGGTGTTGAGGAAGAAGTGAGGGCGCGCGCGGGCCGGCGAACTGTACAAGGTTAGGCCATATGCCCAAGGCCAAGCAAGCCGACGGGGCCGTGAAGCTGGAGGACCTGCCCAATATCGGCAGGGCCACCGCCGCCGACCTGCGCCGCCTGGGGATTCAGAGGCCTGGGCAGCTTGTCGGCCAGGATCCTTTGGCCATGTATGATGAGCTGCGCCGCCTCAGCGGCGTCAAGCAAGACCCCTGCGTGCTGGACGTCTTAATGGCCGCCGTGCGCTTCATGGAGGGCGGGCCGGCCCTGCCCTGGTGGGCCTTCACGGCTGAGCGCAAGCAAATGCTGAAAAACCGTGGGGCAGATAAGCCGTAGGGCGGGCTGGTAGGTTCTACAGCGTCTCTACGGTAGCCTGCGATGCCGGCCAAGTGATGGCCCCACCCGACCCTTTTAACGCCCGACGAGGCGCGCCGCCTACTCGTAGTGCGCCTCGGGCACGTCCTCTTCCAGGCGCAGCAGCACCCGCTTGCCCTTGCACAGGTCCACGTCCTCCCAGGTCACCTCGGTGCCGGTGGAGTCCACCACCACCAGGTCCCACAGGCACTCGCCGTCCTTGCGGCTGAAGCCGATCTTGGCCTCCTCGCCGGGCAGCAGGAGGTCGCGCTTGAGCTGGTCCGCATCCCAGGTGGTGGCCTTGGGGGGCACCACGTAGACCTTGTCCATGGCCAGGCCGGTCTGGTTGACCAGGATGAAGTCGTGGTTGCCGGCCTGGGCCGCCACGGCGGGGGCCAGGAGCGCAATGGTCAGCAGCAGGGCCGCCCAGGTTTTGCAGCGCATTTCCACCCCCGCCCAGCCCGAGGTTTCACCGCCAGCCAATCTATACTTTAAGCTCAAAAATTACACCCCTGAATTTTTTGCGTCCAGCCCAGGCAAACGTGTGATATTGCCCAGGCTACCGGGCGCCGGGCCAGCCTTCAGGGCTTGGCCGGCGGGGTGGCCGGGGCCTGGCC
>JAKAGJ010000363.1 GCA_021815655.1 Deltaproteobacteria bacterium
CCGCAGCCACAGGCCATACCACCAGGTAGGGCAGCCAAGGGACTGGGGGAGGCAGGCAATCACCACGCGCGCCCTGGTGATTGTGTCACCAAAGGTTACACTCTGCCTGGCCGCGGGCCGGCTGCGCCTGGTCCTCCTCGGGTCTTCGGATTCCCACGCCGAAGACCACGCAGCAAAGATCAAGGCGTTACGGTCACATAGGGGAAGATGGCGGCGAACATGGTGATAGGTGGTGAAGCCTCGCCGCCAGGCCGCCGCTCCTCTCCCTGCCCCTGGTCCGCCCGCGCCTGGCCCGGCCAAGGCCCCCCGGCCTAGGGGGGGAGGCCGTTCGCGCCTAAGCTATCTCCCTCTCTCACAAAATGCGCCAAAATTTTGAGTTGGTAACGGCTCTGGGCACCGGGTGGGGCTTTGGCCTGCGGGGTGGTGTCTTTTTTGCGGCATGTCCGATACAGGACATTTTGTGCTTGACAGGTGTCCGAACTACGACATATAGGGGTGAATATGAGTGCGACGTCCAAGAGCAGGTCGAGGGTCAGGAAGCGGTCGAAGGCCGGCGTTCCGGCTGGTGCCGAGCTGCCCAAGTACCGGGGGATGAGCCTGGTCGAGAAGGAGTTGTTCATCGCGGAGCACCTGCACCGGGGCATTGGGGTGACCGAGATTTCGCGGGAGATGGGCTACGCGAATCACAGCATGGTGAGCCGGATGATAGCGACCCCCGGGGTGCAGAGCCGTCTGCAGGCCTTTCGGACAGGGGTACTGGTTGCGTCCGGGCCGGCGGCCGAGGGCGCGCCCGTCGAGGCTGAGGTCAACATCGAGGACTTGACCAAGCTGGCCGTGGCGCGGATGGCCGAGCTGCTGCAGTTTGGCACGTTCCTCGGCCGGCCGGTGGACCCCAAGGACGGGGTGCGGGCCATCTACGAGGCTCTGGACCGCAACGAGGAGACCGGCAAGACCAAGCGGCAGAAGGATCCCGGCAGGGGCAAGCGGCCCGGTCGTGGCCTCGGCCAGGAGCGCCTTCGGCAGCTGGAGAAGATGGCGGCGAACCTGGGCGGCCAGGTGCTGCTGCAGCCCGGCGCGGGCCCGCACTGAGGAGGGTGAGCATGGGTGGCGTGGCGATCAAGAAGGCGCGGACGTTCTCTTCGCTGGTGCCGCCCAAGGTGATCAAGGCTCAGCGGGCGAAAGAGTTGGCCAGCGCCCCGTCCTGCGATGAGCGTGGCCCCACGCTCTACATCCACGGGGTCAACGTCCCAGCCCTGGCCGGCCGCAAGCTGGGCGATGAGTTCGAGGCGACCGTCCGGTGCAAGCTGCGCAGCACCAGCCTCTCGGAGCGCGAAGGCGGTCAGCCGCGGCAGTCCTACGACCTGGAGATCACCGCCATCAGCGTGGACTAGGGGGCGAGCATGGCCCAGGTCGAGACGTACACGCAGGCTGACTTGGACCGGCTGGAGCAGGTCCTGGCCGCCTCGATGCACTCGACCGAAATCTTCTCCAAGCTGATGTTCCCCGAGCGGTTCTACCGCAAGTTCGGCTCCATCCACAAAGAGTTCTTCCGGCTGCTGGACGACGACACCAACCAGTTCACGGCCCTGGCGGCCCCTCGCGGCTGGGGCAAGACCTCCCTCGACACCATCAGCTTCCCGGCGCGCCGGATCTGCTTCGAGCAGGTCAGGTTCGTGGTGGTGGTGAGTTGCACCCGGGATCTGGCCGCCCAGAACGTGAAGAACCTGGCCCGGGAGCTGACCGGCAACGAGAACATCCAGGAGCTGATCGGCGACCTGAAGGGCGAGACCTGGGCCGAGGGCAGCGGGCGCATCGAGACCAGCACGGGCATCGTGGTGCTGGCTAGAGGCGCCGGCCAGCAGATTCGCGGGCTTTTGGAGCGCGGGTTCCGCCCGGACCTGATCATCGTGGACGACCTTGAGGACGCGGAGGCCTATCGTCTTGGTGACGCCGAGGCCTACATGCGCAACCTGAAGGAGTGGTTCTACGCGGACCTGATCGGCGCCATCGACCGCAAGCGTACCCGGGTGGTGGTGGTTGGGACCATCCTGCACGCTGACAGCTTGCTGGCAAACTTGCTGGAGGATCCCGACTGGGTTTCACTGCGCATGGAGCTCTGCGACGACAACTATATTTCCAATTTCCCGGACTTCATGACCAGCGAGGAGGTGGCCACCCTGGCCGAGGGCTTCGCGCGGCGGGGCCAGCTCGATGTGTTCTACCGGGAGTATCGCAACCTGCCCATCGCGCGCGAGGACGCGGTGTTCACCCAGGACCTGTTCAAGCACTGGACCAACGAGACGCTTGGGGAGCGATTCCTGGACAAGGTGGTCATCGTGGACCCAGCCAAGACGGTGAAGATCCACTCCGACTACACGGCCATTGAAAGCTGGGGCTTCGACAGCATCAAGAACGGCATCTTTCAGCTGGACCTGGAGAACGCCAGACTGCATCCCGAGCAAATCTACGCCCACAGCGCAGAGATGGCCGACCGGGTGGGGACCAGGGTGATCGGCATCGAGACCACTAGCCTCAACGAGTTCATCACCTACCCCTTCAACAACTTCTTGCTGTCGAAGGGGTTTCCTCCCGCCGTGGAGCTCAAGGCCAAGGCTAAGAAGAATGAGCGCATCGCGCAACTGGCCCCGCTCTATCGGATGGGCTCGATTTGGCACCACCCGGACAAGCGCATCCACGGCCCCCTGGAGGCCCAGTTGATGGCCTTCCCCCGGGGCAAGCATGTGGACTGCGCGGACTGCGCAGCCTACCTGCTGGAGATGTTCCACATCGGTTCCAGGTTCTTCAGCCTTCCAGAGAACGAGGACACGGAGGCCATGGCCAAGGAGTTGGCGGCCATGGACGCCATGGAAAACGAGCACAGCCCGCTGCCCGGCCGCTGGCGCTGGGCCCCCTAGCAAGGAGAGACACATGTCCAAGGTGAAGATTCACGGGCACTCAGGCCCGCTGGATGGCGGGGTGATCCCGGCGAACGCGGCGTTCGCGGAGAGCGAGCCGGCGGCGGTCGCCACCTCGACGAGCGGCACGGTCGGCGTGGCTGACTCGGTGGCCCGGGGAGACCACGGCCACGACCTGGGGGCCCACGACCACAGCGGCGCCACCAAGGGCGGCCTGGTGGCCCTGTCCTTCACCGACTTCGCGCACCTGCCCATCGCCCTGGCCGCGGACGGCGCGGCCCCGCCGGCCGCCCTGGCCGCCCTCTCCGACACCAACGTGGTGCCGGTGCGGAAGTTCGCCGGTGACACCGCCGACGAGGGCGTGTTCTTCCTCTGGCAGCCGCCGTCCGACATCCTGGTGGCCGGGCCGGTCTACGCCCGGGTGGTGTTCTTCGTCACCGAGGCGACGGCCCCGGACAACGAGGGTGTGAGCTTCGCGGTGGCCGGCGGCTCCCTGGGCAATGGCGACGCTCTGAGCGCGGCCCTGGGCGCGGCTGCGGCCTGCACGGCGAGCGGCCTGTCGGACGCCCGGTACGACCGGGTGGCCACCGCCTGGGCCCAGGTGACCATCGCCAACCTGGCGGCCGGCGAGAGCGTGGTGCTGAGCCTGTCCCGCGACCAGGACGCCGAGGGCGACACCTACGGCCAGGACGTGGGCGTGGCGGGTCTGGAACTGAAGTTCAACCGCAAGCCGACCGTCATCTAGGCGAGAGGGAGGGCTTTTGCCATGCCCGTCGATTCCCAGTGGGGACTGCTCAAGAGGCTAGTGGACTGGCTGACGCCAACCAGGTCCGCTGGCGACGGCCTAATCGAGGCGGCCGACACTCCCGGCGAGGAGGTGCCCACCAAGCCGGGCCTCATCAACGCCCTGGTGTACGGCACCTTCAGCGGTTCGGTGGTTCTACAGGTTTCCTACGACGGCGGCGACACCTGGGTTGACATACACGTCTTCTGGGCCGCCGATAGCGTGACGGTCCAGGACGCCGAGGCC
>JAKAGJ010000364.1 GCA_021815655.1 Deltaproteobacteria bacterium
AGGCGCCGTGCTGGGCGACAGGGTGGTGCTGCACCCCGGGGCCTACGTGGGGCCGGGGGCGCGCATCGGCGACGACAGCGTGCTGCACCCCGGCGTGGTGGTCTACCACGGCTGCATCATCGGCCGGCGCTGCATCATCCACGCCGGCACGGTCATCGGCTCCGACGGCTACGGCTTCGCCCCCGACGGCCAGGGGTACTTCAAGATACCCCAAATGGGGATCACCCAGATCGACGACGACGTGGAGCTGGGCGCGCTCAACACCGTCAACCGGGCATCCATGGGCAAGACCTGGGTTCAGCGGGGGGTGAAGACCGACGACCACGTGCACATAGCCCACAACTGCGTCATCGGCGAGGACACGCTCTTGGTGGCCCAGGTGGGCATCAGCGGCTCCACCAAGGTGGGGCGGCACGCCATCCTGGCCGGGCAGGTGGGGGTGGCCGGGCACCTCACCATCGGCGACAATGTCATCATTGGCCCCCAGAGCGGGGTAAACGGCAACATCGCCGAGGGCCAGGTGGTCACCGGCTCGCCGCCCTTGCCCCACCGTCTGTTCCTGCGCACCCGGGGGGCCTTGGCCAAGTTGCCCGAGCTCCTGGAGAGGGTGCGGGCCCTGGAAGCCCAGCTCAAAAAGCCAGAAGGCCGGCAACCGTAGAAGGAGCTGCCATGACCCCGCCGCTGATGAACCTGGAAGATATCATGCAGGTTCTGCCCCACCGTTACCCGTTTCTGCTGGTGGACCGGGTGCTGGATATGGAGGTGGGCCGCTACATGCGCGCCATGAAAAACATCACCTTCAACGAGCAGTTTTTCCAGGGGCACTTCCCCGGCCGGCCGGTCATGCCCGGGGTGCTTATCATCGAGGCCATGGCCCAGGTGGGGGGGCTGTTGGCCAACGCCACCGACCCCAACCTCAAGGGCAAGCTGATCTACTTCATGGCCATAGACAAGGTCAAGTTCCGGCGGCCGGTGGTGCCGGGAGACCAGCTGATCCTGGAGGTGATTGACCTGCACCGTTCCAGCCGGGCCTGGAAGATGCAAGGCAAGGCCATGGTGGAGGGCAAGGTCGCGGCCCAGGCCGAGGTTACCGCCGCCTGGTGATGCCCGGCCCGCCGGCCCACACCACATCCTTTCTTCGCCCAGCAAGGAAACACCGTTTATGAGCATTCATCCCACCGCCGTGGTGGACAAGAGCGCCCGTATCGCCGACGACGCCGAGGTCGGGCCTTACAGTTTCATCGGCCCCCAGGTGGTTGTCGGGCCGGGCTGCCGCATCGACCACCACGTCAACATCGAGAAGCTGACCAGCATCGGCCAGGGCACCCATGTCTGGCCCTTCGCCTCCCTGGGCAGCGACCCCCAGGACCTGAAGTTCGGCGGCGAGGAAACCCGCCTGGAGATCGGCCAAAAAGTGCAGATACGCGAGTTCGTCACCGTCAACCGCGGCACCCACCACGGCGGCGGCGTCACCCGCGTGGGCGACCACTGCATGCTCATGGCCTACAGCCACGTGGCCCACGACTGCCAACTGGGCGAGCACGTCATCATGGCCAACGCCGCCACCCTGGCCGGGCACGTGGTCATCGAGGACCACGTGGGCCTGGGCGGCCTGGTGGCCGTGCATCAGTTCACGCGCATCGGGCGCCACTGCTTTGTGGGGGGCTTGAGCGGGGTGAGCGTGGACCTGCCGCCTTTTTGCCTGTGCGAGGGCAACCGGGCCAAGACCCACGGCCTCAACATCGTGGGCTTGCGAAGGGCGGGCTTCAGCCCCGAGGTGCTGGAGGCCCTGAAGCTGGCCTACAAGATCGTCTTTCGCACCCGCACGCCCTTGGCCAAGGCCCTGGAGCAAGTGGAGGGCGAGGTGCCCGACCTGCCCGAGGTGCGCCACTTCGTGCAATTCATCCGCGGCTCCGAGCGGGGGGTGGCCCGCTAGCCATGCCCACGGGCGTCATCGGGCTGATCGCCGGCAAGAGCCAGTTCCCCATCCTTTTCGCCCGCGCGGCCAAGGCCAGGGGACTGAAGGTGGTGGCCGTGGCCATCCAGGGCGAGACCCAGGCCGAGCTGGCGGCCGAGGTGGACGAGATCGTCTGGCTGAAGCTGGGCCAGTTGGGCAAGCTAATCAAGACTTTCCAGAAGGCGGGAGTGCGCCAGGCGGCCATGTGTGGCGGGGTGAGCAAGCCCCGCATGTTCAGCGACATCAAGCCCGACCTCAAGGCCTTGCTGCTTATCAACAAGCTGCGGCACATGGCCGACGACGGCATCCTGCGCACCCTGGCCAAGGTGCTCCTGGATGAGGGCATAGAGATCGTGGCCAGCCATGATCTGGTGCCCGAGCTGTTGGCCGCGCCGGGGCTTTATACCCGCCGGGGACCTGAGCCGGCCGAGCAGGCCGACGCCGAGGTGGGCTGGCGCTTGGCCGCCGAGCTGGGTAAGCTTGACATCGGCCAGGCCCTGGTGGTCAAGGGCAAGGCGGTGGTAGCCGTGGAGGCCATGGAGGGCACCGACGAGTGCATCCGCCGCGGCGGCCAATTGGCCGGCGGCGCCGGAGCGGTGGTGGTCAAGCGCTGCAAGCCCACCCAGGACCAGCGCTTCGACCTGCCCAGCGTGGGCGAGGGCACCGTGGCGGTGATGCAGCGGGCGGGAGCCTCCTGCCTGGTCATCGAGGCGGGGCGTACCCTGGTTTTCGATCATGCGCCCATGGTCAAGCGCGCCGACGAGGCCGGCATCTGCATCATGGCCTGGTCCCCCACGGAGGATGGCAAGTGAATCAGGACCAGGTCAAGGTGGCGGTGATCGGCGTGGGCTATCTGGGCAAGTTTCACGCCGAGAAGCTAAGGCGTCTTAAAAGCGCCGAACTGGTGGCCGTGGTGGACAGCGACCTCGCGCGGGCCCGCGCCCTGGCCTCCGACCTGGGGGTGCGGGCCTTTGACGACCACCGCCAGGTCATCGACCTGGTGCAGGCCGCCACCGTGGTCACTCCCACGGTGAACCACCACCAGGTGGCCAAGGACTTCCTGGAGGCCGGCCGGGACGTGCTCTGCGAGAAGCCCATCACCGCCACTCTGGAGCAGGCCGACGAGCTGGTGGCCCTGGCGGAGCAGAAGGAGCTGATCCTTCAGGTGGGGCACCTGGAGCGCTTCAACCCCGCGGTGGAGGACCTGGTGCGCCGGGTGCGGCAGCCCATGTTCATGGAGGTCAACCGCATCGCCCCCTTCAAGGCCCGGGCCACCGACGTGGACGTGGCCCTGGATTTGATGATCCACGACCTGGACATCATCCTGGCCCTGGTGGGCGAGGAACCCAAGGATATCCGGGCCGTGGGCGTGCCGGTGCTGGGGGAGCACGCCGATATCGTCAACGCCCGCCTGGAGTTCCCCTCGGGCTGCGTGGCCAACGTCACCGCCAGCCGCCTGGCCTTGAAGGACGAGCGCAAGATGCGCGTGTTTCAGCCCGACGCCTACCTCTCCCTGGACTTCAAGAAGCGCCGGCTCTTGGTGGTGAGCCAGGTGGAGTTCCGCCCGGGGAGGCTCCCCAAGGTGGATGCCGAGCGGCCGCGCTACCCCAAGAGCGACCCCCTGGAGTCGGAACTTAAGGACTTCGTGGAAGCGGTGCGCACTCGCCGCGCCCCCCGGGTCAGCGGGGCCGACGGCCGCCGCGCCCTGGCCTGCGCCCTGGCGGTGCGGCAGCGCGTTTACCAGGGTTTGGCGGGCATGGAGCACCATCTGGCCGTGTCGCGGCGCCTGGTGGATGCCCGCCTGCCCGGAGAAGACTAGTTGTCCCCGGGACCCAAGGTGGTCATCGTGGCCGGCGAGGCCAGCGGCGACCAGCACGCCGCCCACCTGGTGGAGGCCCTGCGGGAACGGGAGCCGGGGCTCACCGTCAGCGGCATCGGCGGTCCGGCCCTGGAGGCCGCCGGTGGAAAGAAGATCTTTAGGGCCG
>JAKAGJ010000365.1 GCA_021815655.1 Deltaproteobacteria bacterium
TCTGACCTCCCTGACGCCAGCGCAGCGGGCCCTCCTGGCCCCGGCCCTGGACCTGGAGGACCCGGTCTACCGCCGCCTGCTTGAGGCCCAGTTCAAGATGCATGGCCAGGGGCGCGGCCCCAACCAGGAGGACTTCTTTACCGCCCAGGTGGCCCGGGACGAGACCATGGCCCACCGCCTGGCCCAGGCCCTACACCCCTGGCCCGACGGCGGCAAGCGGGCGGTGGTGCTGGTGGGCGCCGGCCACCTGGCCCACGGCCAGGGCCTGCCCACCCGCCTGGCCCGGCGCCTGCCGGGGGCGCGCCTGCTCAGCGTGATGGCCGTGCCGGCGGCCATGGCCCCCGGCCCCTGGGCCGCGCCGGGTGAAACCCCGCCGGCCGACCTGCTGGTGGTTTCCACCCCGGCCCCGCCGCCGCCACCGCGCCTGGGGGTGATTCTCAAGCCCCAGGCCGGGGGGCTGTTGATCGAGCGGGTGCTGCCCCAGACCCCGGCCCAGCGGGCCGGCCTCAAGCCCGGGGATATGCTAATCGCCCTGGACGGCCAGCCGCTCACCCATATCAAGCAGATACATGACCTTGTCAAGAGCGCGCCCGCGGCCCCCCACGCCTACCGCGTCAGGCGCGGCGGCGAGGAGCTGGATTTCTCCATCACCCTGGAAATACCGGGCAGGTAAGCGCGCGTTCCGCGCCCGGCGGGAGTAATTGATGGATCTCGCCACTATAATTGGCATCGTCCTGGGACTGTCCATGATCCTGGGTACCATCGCCGTCGAGGGCGGCGGCATGATCTTCCTGCATTGGCCCAGCATCACCATCGTCCTGGGCGGCACCCTGGCCTCCATCCTGATCGCCTTTCCCTTGAGCGACGTGGCCCAGGCCTTCGGCATGGCCAAGCAGGTCTTCGCCCAGCGCAAGGTGGACCCCAACGAGGTGGTGCGGGTGATCCTGACCATCGCCAACCTCTCCCGGCGCCAGGGACTGGTGGCCCTGTCCAAGGTGCGCACCGACAACGCCATCCTCAAGAAGGCCCTGATGCTCATCGCCGACGGCGCCTCCGAGGAGATCATCCACGACTCCCTGCGCATCGAGATCGAGGCGCTTAAGCAGCGGCGCATGATCGCCCAGGAGGTCTTCCGCAAAATGGGCTCCTACTCGCCGGCCTTCGGCATGGTGGGCACCCTCATCGGCCTGGTGCAGATGATGCGCAACCTCAACAACCCCCAGTCCGTGGGTCCGGGCATGGCCATCGCCCTCCTTACCACCTTCTACGGCGCCCTCTTCGCCTACCTGTTCTTTCTCCCCGTGGCGGCCAAGCTCAAAAGCCGCACCCAGGTGGAGGTCATCAACCTGGAGATCATCTTCGAAGGCGCGCGCGGCATCCTGCAAAACAACAACCCCATGCTGATTTATGAGAAGCTCAGTTCCTTCATCCCGCCGCGCAGCCGGGACGCCTACCGGCCGGGGAGGGAGGCCAAGTGAGCGATTCACCCGATAAAAGACCTTCTTTCGCTGAGTTGGAGGAAGAGGTCGAGGAGGGCCCGGCCCCCTGGGTCATCACCTTCGCCGACATGATAACCCTGCTCATGGCCTTCTTCGCCCTGCTCTACACCGTCAGCCAGACCGACCAGAAGGGCTTCGAGCACGTGGCCACCTCGGTGCAGAACGCCCTGGGCGGCCCCAGTGGCGCCGGCGGTTTCGGAGGGGTGATGCGCGAAGGCGGCTTCCCGGGCGGCAAGGGGGTCAAGCCCAAGAGCCTGGATGAGTTGACCGGCCTGGAGGGAGAGGCCCTGCTGGAGGATATGCGCCAGGAGTTCAAGGGCCTGTCACCGGATGAACCGGTGCAAATCACCCTGCGCGGCAACCAGGTGGTGATGCAGGTGGGCGGCCAAGTGCTGTTCTCTCCGGGCTCGGCCGTGCTGGGCCCCCAGGCCCACAGCTTCCTGGATCACGTGGTGCGCGTGGCCAAGAACTATCCCGACTACCGCATCGACATCAAGGGCCACACCGACTCCCGTCCCATCAGCACCGCCAAGTTCGAAAGCAATTGGGAACTGAGCGCGCTGCGCGCCACCTCGGTGCTGCGCTACCTCATGGACCGCGGCATATCCGCCAAAAGGCTGACCGCCACTGGCTACGCCGACACCCAGCCGCTGGTGCCCAACAACAGCGAGGAGAACATGGCCAAGAACAGGAGGGTGGAATTTGTTCTGGAAAAGAAAGAAAAATAAGCCCTCTGACCCAGACGCCTTCAACCTGGAGTACGACGAGGGCCCGCGTTATTATTTCCGGGTATCCACCTCGCCCCAGCGGCCGGTGACCTTGCAGGTGGGCGAGCGCTTCTACCAGGTGGAGGACATCAGCGCCGGCGGGATGGCCCTGCGCGGACCGGGCCTGGTCAGCGGCCAGCGGCTGGCTGGCATCTTGCGCCTGCACGGCGACGAAGCCCCCCTGCCCCTGATTATGGTGCTGCGCAACGTAAGCCCCGACGGCCTGGCCGGAGGGCAGATCGCCAAGATCAAGGAGCAAGACAGGGAGCGCATCCACCTGTACGTCCTGGCCCGGCAGAAGGAGGACCTGGAGGAGCGGCGCCGGCTTGAGGAACGCCCGCCCGAGGACCCCGGCCAGTCCTGAGCCGGGGCGCGGCCAAGGGCGTTGACAATAACAGAGCCATTTGTCATATCATAAAAGATGGCCTGCCGGACGGGGCAGCCAACCTGCGCAATCGCCTACACAACCTCGTCCCTGTCCGCGTGGCGGGGATTTCATGGAAGGAGTGCCCCATGGAGATCACCGTTTCCCCCCAGGGTCAGGAAGCCCGCATCGAGGTCTTTGGCTCCATCGACGAGCGCGGCGCCGAGGAAATGAAGCGGCGCTTCCTGGAGCTGGACCTGCCCGCCATCAAGGAAGTGGTCTTCGACTTTCGCGGCGTGACCTTCATCGGCAGCGCCGGCATCGGCAAGCTGCTTTTGCTGTACAAGAATGTGGCCGCCCAGGGGGGCAAGGTGCGTATCGACAACATGTCCAAGGATATCTACACCATGTTCAAGGTGGTCAAGCTGGACAAGATATTCTCCATCTCGCCCGCCAAGTAGACAGGAACCTCCCATGCTGACTTGCCAAAGCGCCGCCGATACCTTGAGCATCGCCGGGAAGCTACAGGTACATTTTCTGGACCAGATATTGGACTGCCTGCGGGCGGCCCTGGACCAGCCCCAGGCCTTGACGGTGGATGTCTCCGGGGTCAGCGAGGTGGATCTGGCAGGCCTGCAACTGCTGCTCTCCTTCCTGCGTACGCGCCAGGCGATCTCGCCCACCAGCCTGCGCGGTGCCCAGCCCTTCTTGTCCAAGGCCATGCAACTGAGCGGATTAGACAGCCACTTCGCGGCCCATTTAAGCTGACCGGCCAACCGCGGCGTCCCCGGGAGCAGATATGAGCAAATTGGTACTCTTGGTGGACGACTCGGCCACCCTGCGCATGTCGGTGGAAATGACCCTCAAGGGGGCTGGCTACGAGGTGGCCCAGGCGCAAAACGGCCAGGAAGGCCTCAAGATGCTGGAGCAGTTGCAGGCCCAGGGGCGCAGCCTGGACATGATAATCAGCGACATCAACATGCCGGTCATGGACGGCATCTCCTTCATCAAGGAAGTCAAGAAGACCTCCTTCCGCTACCTGCCCATCCTGGTGCTGACCACCGAGAGGGAAGACAGCAAGAAGCTGGAGGGCAAGCAGGCCGGAGCCGCCGGTTGGCTGGTAAAACCCTTCAAGCCCGAAACCCTGGTATCGGTGGTGCGCAAATTCACCCGCTCCCTGGCCTGAGGGGTTAGGGTCATGGAAGACAAGCTGCTCAGCATCTTCGCCGAGGAATCCCAGGAAATAATCGAGACCCTGGAGCACGGGCTTCTGGCGCTGGAGGGCAGCGAGGACCCGGAACTCAT
>JAKAGJ010000366.1 GCA_021815655.1 Deltaproteobacteria bacterium
GGTCTCGCTCAACGTCAACGTGCCGGCCCTGCCGCCCGACCAGATCAAGGGCCTGCGCTTCACCCGCCAGTCGGGCGCCCGCCTGCGCGAGAAGTTCCTGCGCCGCACCGACCCCCGGGGGCATATCTACTACTGGCAGGCCGGCGAGACCATGGGCCTGCAGGGCGACCTATCCACCGACTACCCAGCCCTGATGGCCGGTTACGTGACCCTGACCCCCGTGCGCCACGATCTGACCCACGAGGAGGAGCTCAGCCGGCTGGCCGGGCTGGACCTGGAGCTGCCTCCGGCTTCATGACCCGCCGGTGGGCCTGGAGCGGTGCGTCTAAGGGGCGTTTCGCCCCAGGCCATGGGGCAGGAAGTCGCTTTTAGGACGGGAATGTGGACAAGTGAAAACCGGTGCTTATTGCACAAGCGCGGTCCAGTCCTTAATTTAGCGCCAAATCAATAAGTAACGCTAAATGTCGCCAATTGTTTACAGCCTGGTATGGAAGTTGCTCTCTCTGGTGGGCGTCACGGCGCGCCTTGGCCGCGGCACAACGGCACAGGGAGGGAGAGCATGCCAGCCTACGAGTACACCTGCACCAATTGCACTGAGCGCGAGGTTCGCATCACCGGGATCGATGACCACACCGTCATCTGCGACAGTTGCGGGCAGGTCATGGTGCGGCAGATCGACGTGGAAACCCTGCTGGCCTCTTACAGCCGGCAGGTCGCCCAGGCCGAACGCACCTCCTAAACGGTTCGCGCCATCCCGTGGCGAGGGGCCCCGGCGAGAGGGCGTCGGGGCCATCGCTATGTTATGACAGGTCAATTCGATTTGGCGGCCCCGCCGGCCGCCCCGCCGGAGTGGCTGGCCCCGGCGCTCATGGCCTGGGCCGACCGGGGTCTGGGGGCCAGGCTAGCCGCCCTCTACCAGCGTCTTCCCCCCACCACCTGCGCCCGCCAGGGCTATTGCTGCGGCCTGCTGCCGCCGCTGGCCCCTGTGGAGATGCTGGCCTGGCTGGCCGGCGAATCCCAGGCGGTCCTAGTGGAGCGTTCGGCTCATCTAGCCGATCTGGTTGAGCATTTCCTCATGAACGCCGCTCAACGCCGCCCCTGCCCCTGGGCGGCGCCCGGGGCCTGCGCCCGCTATGAGGGACGCTTCCTGGCCTGCCGGGCCTATGGCCTCTGGTCGCCCCAGGCCTATGCCCAGCGCCGGCAAGAAGCCTTGGAGGCCAGCCGGGCGGTGGCCCGGGCCTGGGCCGGCCTGGGGGTGGAGCTGCCCACCGAGGTCCTGGAAGCCGGTCCGGGCTACTGCCGACATGTGCGCTTGTGTAGCGATGGGGAGAAAATCCCCAGGGGCGACTTGGCCCTCAGTGGCCTGGAGGAGGAACTGGCCCAAATGGCCCAAGAGTTGGATTGTGCAAATGAGTTGATCGGTTTGGGCGGTGATCTCTCCTACCTGGCCGCCCGCCTGGCCTTGGGGCCCCAGGCATGCCTGGTCGCCAAGGTGCGGATGACCCGCGACCTGTTGGCCGGCCGGGAGACCGAGGCCCAGGAATTGCTGGCTCGCTGTCGGGAACAGGCCCGGGCCTGGGCCCTGGCCTGGCCGGGAGTGGCCCCATGAGCGAGCGCGCCTGTCCCCTGCCGCGCTGGCCGCGCCTGGCCCGGCGGCTGCACACCCTGGGCTGGCCCCTGCACCGCCTGGCCCGCGAGCTGGGGCTGAGGCCCAGCCAGGTCTTCGCCTTTCACTACGGCCGGACCGAGATGCCGGCCGAGCTGCGCCGGCGGGTGGAGCGCCTGGTGGGCCTGGAGCCCGGCAGCCTGGACTGAACGGCCGGGGCCTAGCCCTGGCCGCCGCCCCCGCTGTCGCCACCAGGCACCAGGTCCGGGGTGGTTGCCTCGCCATCCATCACCTCGGAACCGCCAGGCTCCGAGGGCTCCGGCTCCTCGATGGGCTCCAGGGGCTCGGGAGAGGCCTGGCCGCCTCCTCCGCCGCCCCCTCCGCCACTGTCGGGCACAAGGTCAGGGGTGGTGGCCTCGCCGTCGCCATCGTCGGCCAAAAGCCAGGCCCACTGGGCTGTCCGCTGGGTCTGGGGCATACCGGCCTCCTTGTCCTAAAGGCGTCCGCGCCCGCGCCCGGGGGCGCGGCGGGGGCGGCATGGGCGGGGCAGGCCGTGGATGTGGTTGCTGGGTACCTCCATGGTGCCGCCCACGAACCCCCCGCGTCAACCCCCGGCGCCTGCCCGGGTGGACCGACCGGGCGGGCGGCCCTATAATGGGCAGTCCGCACCGGAGACGAGCCATGCCCGCGCCGCCGTCCAACAGCCCGCCCGACCCGGCCCCCGCCGGACGCACCAGCCTGGCCGGCTTGGCCTATGCCCTGGCCGCCTTCGGGGTCTGGGGGGCCTTCCCTATCTATTTCAAGGCCCTGGCGCCCACCAGCCCCCTGGAGGTGGTCTGCCACCGCATAATCTGGTCGGTGCCGGTGGTGGCGCTGATGCTCCACCGCCACCATGCCTGGGGCCAGTGGCTGGAGGCGCTCAAGTCGCCCCGGGTGCGGCGCACCCTGGTGCTGAGCGCGCTCCTGGTCTCGGGCAACTGGCTGGGCTTCGTCTACGCCGTGGAGTCGGGCCAGGTGCTGCAATCCAGCCTGGGCTATTTCATCAACCCCCTGGTCAACGTGGTGCTGTCCATGGTCTTTCTGGGCGAGCGCCTGCGTCCTTGGCAGAAGGCCTCGGTGCTCCTGGCCCTGGCCGGCACCCTCACCCTGGCCCTTGGACACGGCCAGGCCCCCTGGCTGGCCCTCTACCTGGCCTTCTCCTTTGCGCTTTACGGCCTGTTGCGCAAGCAGGTGGCCATCGACGCCCTGGGCGGGCTCCTGGCCGAGACCCTGTTCCTGGCCCCGGCGTCCCTGGCCTGTCTGGTCTGGCTGGCCGCCCGGGGCGAGCTGGCCTTTGCCAACGCCGGCTGGCGGCTCAGCCTCTTTCTCCTGGCCGGGGGCGTGGTCACCAGCCTGCCCCTGGTCTGGTTCACCCGGGCCACCCGGCGCATCAGCCTGACCACCGTGGGCATCTGCCAGTACATCACCCCCAGCCTGCACCTGGCGCTGGCCGTCTTCGCCTATGGCGAGGCCTTCGGCGCGGCCCACCTGGCCGCCTTCGGGCTGATCTGGCTGGGCCTGGCCCTGTTCATGGGCGAACTCTTCCTGGATCTCCACCGCCAGCGACAGCCGGCCGCTTGAGGCCCGGCGCCTAACCCCTTGCCGGCCAAGCACCATTGCCTGGTCGGGCGACCTGGGCTATAGTCAACAAGTTGACCAGGAGTGGAGGGAGCATGGAGGCACCGGCCAGCATCGGCGAGTTCGTGGCCGCCCTGGAGAAGCAGGGCAGTCTGCGGCGCGTCTCCGAGGAGGTGGACCCCTGCCTGGAGGTGACGGCCCTGGCCGACCCGGTTATGAAGCGCCAGGGGCCGGCGCTCTTTTTCCAGCGGGTCAAGGGGGCCTCCTGCCCCCTGGCCATCAACCTCTTCGGCAGCCCCGAGCGCATGTCCCTGGCGCTCGGCGTGGAGCGCCTGGACGAGGTGGCCGAGCGCCTCAGGTCGCTGATGGAGATGGACCTGCCCCAGGGGCTCTGGCCCAAGATCAAGACCGCGCTCCCCAAGCTCAAGGAGCTGGCCGCCTTCGGGGCCAAACGGGTCAAGGACGCCCCCTGCCAGGAGGTGGTGCTGGAGGGCGCGCACGCCAGCCTGGACCTCCTGCCCATCCTCACCTGCTGGCCCGAGGACGCCGGCCCCTTCATCACCCTGCCCCAGGTGATCACCGCCCATCCCGAGACGGGCAAGCAGAACTTCGGCATGTACCGCATGCAGCGCTTCGACGAGCGCACCACGGGCATGCACTGGCACCGCCACAAGGGCGGGGCGGCCCACTTTCGCGCCGCCCTGGCGCTGGG
>JAKAGJ010000367.1 GCA_021815655.1 Deltaproteobacteria bacterium
CCTGGGTTGCCTGTGGTACGTGGCCAGGCAGGTGGATTTTTCCGGCGTGGGGCGGGCCCTGGCCCATATGAACCCCTGGTGGCTGGGGCCGGTGGCGCTCACCTCCCTGGGCTCGTTTTTTTTCCGAGTGCTGCGCTGGCGGCGGCTGTTGGCCTCCACCCGCCGGGTGCCCCTGGGCGCCGCCTTCCAGGCCTATGTGCTGGGCAACTTCGCCAACGTGGTGTTTCCCCTGCGCGCCGGCGAGATCACCCGGGTGCTGGTCATCGGCCACAGTCAAGAGCTCTCCCGCTCCAGCGCCCTGGCCTCCCTGGTGGTGGAGCGGGTGCTGGACCTGGCCACCCTCCTGGCCCTGTTGGCGCTGACCCTGGCGCTCTTTCCCCTGCCCGCCTGGGCCACGTCCTCGGCCTGGGTGCTCCTGGGGCTGGTGGCCGCCGGCGTGGCCTTGTTGGCGGTGATCCGCTTCAGCGACCTGTGCAGCCGCTGGCTCCTGGCCCTGCTGGAGCGGCTATTGCCGGCCAAGTGGGCGGGGCCGGCCAGCCGCATGCTCATCTCCTTTCGCTCGGGCCTGGCCGGGCCGGCGGGGGCCCAGTCCTACCTGGCGCTCCTGGCCGAGACCCTGGGCACCTGGGGCTGCTTCGGCCTGAGCATCTACCTGATGCTGTGGGGCCTGGACCTGGTGCGGCCCTACGACCTGGGCCTGCTGGCGGTGCTGGTGGTGGTGGTGCTCCTGACCATGGGGGTGGCGGTGCCCTCCGGCCCGGCCCAGGTGGGGCCTTTCCACCTCTCGGCCATGGTGGCCCTTAACCTCTTTGGGGTGCCCATGGAGCAGGGCTTGGGCTGGGCCTTGATCTACCACTTCCTCAACCTCCTCATCATCGTGGTGCTGGGCCTGTGGATGCTCAAGGGCCTGGGGCGCGGCCTGGCCTGGCTGGGGTCCCAGACCCAGGAAAGCCCGCCCGCCGAGGAGCAGGGCTCCTGAGGCCAACGGGATGGCCGGTCGGCGGCATGTGTTGAAGCCCCGGGGCCTTGCTGGTAATAATGTCTATGTACTAGACTTTTTCCCCAGCCCGAGGCGAGCCATGGCCTGGCAAGTACAAATCTGCGGCACCTCCTTCCTGCTGCCCGGCAACCCGGCCTGGTCGGCCCTGGGGCCGGGCTCCACGCCGGTCTTCGCCGGCTATGACCAGTGGGCCCGCGTCCTCCTGGACCCGGCCCCGAGCCCCGACAAGCCGGCGGCCCTGGCCTGGGTGGTCTTCCTGGAGGACCTGCTGCCCACCTCCGCCCTGGCGGCGGCGGTGGCGGCCAAGGCCCCCCAGGATCGCCGCCAGGCCCTGGAAGGGCTCATCGCCCCGCTTTTGCTGCCCCTGGAGGCCCACCTGGCCAACCATCCCCAGACCCCGGTGATCGTGGCCTACAGCCTGCCGGTGCTGGGCTCGGCCATTGACAGCGGCCGGGGGCTGCCGGCCTGGGAGCAGGCCCGCCAGGTGTTGGAGGAGCTTCTGTTCCAGCGCCTGGAGCAGGCCCCCCACCTGTTCCTGCTGCCCCTGGACCGCTACCTGGCCCGCCTGGGGCTGGAGCAGGCCTTTGACGACCGCAACTACTATGCCGCGCGCTGCCGGCTCAGCCAGGCCGGCCTGCGGGTGCTGGCCGGCTGCCTGGGCGACATCCTGGGGCGGCTGCAAGGGGCGGCCAAGAAGGTGCTGGTGCTGGACTGCGACAACACCCTGTGGGGCGGGGTGGTGGGCGAGGTGGGGCTCAGTGGCCTGGCCCTGGGCCAGGACGGCCTGGGCAAGGCCTTCCAGGACTTCCAGCGGGCGGCCCAGGACCTGGGGCGCACGGGCGTGCTCCTGGCCATCGTCTCCAAGAACAACGAGGAGGACGTCTGGGAGGTCTTCGACCAGCACGCGGGCATGGTGCTATCCAGGGAGGACCTGGTGGCCTTCAAGGTCAACTGGCGGGACAAGGCCACCAACATCCTGGAGTTGGCCGCTGACCTGGACCTGGGGGCCGACAGCTTCGTCTTCTGGGACGACAACCCCCTGGAACGGGAGGTGGTCAGGGCCCAGGCCCCCCAGGTGACGGTGCTGGAGCTTCCCGCCGATGTCGGCCGCTGGCCGCGCCTGCTGCAAAACCTGCCCTATTTCGGGCGCTTCGAGACCACCAGCGAGGACGCCAAGAAGAAGGCCCAGTACAAGGCCCGCGCCCAGTTCAAGTCCGAGCAGGGGCGGGTGGTGGACGAGACGGGCTTCTTGAAAGGCATCAGTCTACAGCCCTCCCTGGTGCCCATCGACCAGGGCAGCGTGGCCCGGGCGGCCCAACTGTGCGCCAAGACCAACCAATTCAACCTGCGGCTCATCCGCCACGGCGTGCCCGACATCCTGGCCCTGGCCGCCCAGCCGGGGTCCGTGGCCTTCCTGGGGCACCTGGCCGACCGCTTCGGCGACCACGGCAACGTGGCCCTGGTCCTGGCCCGGGGCACGGCCGACCCGGAGGTGGCCTTCCTGGACTCCTTCATGCTCAGTTGCCGGGTGCTGGGGCGCCACTTCGAGGCCTGGATGCTGGCCCAGTGCGTGGCCCGGCTAAGAGAGCAGGGCGCGCGCTATCTCCTGGCCGAGTTCCGCCCCGAGAAGCGCAACCAGGTGGCGCAAGACTTCCTGGCCGGCCACGGCCTCTGGCCCTGGCAACAGGCCCCCGAGGACCTGCGCCAGCGCCTGGCCCCCCTGTGCCAGGGCTTGAGCGGACAAATCCACCTGGCCGAGCTGGCCAGCCTGACCATACCCTATCTAGAAATCTACCATGAAACCCAAGCTCACTGACCTCTTGCGCCAGCTCTTCCCCGGCGCGGCCTTCGACGAGTCCGACCCCGGCCTGGGGGTGGGCTCCTTCGCGGAGTGGGACTCCCTGGGGCACTTCAACTTCCTGCTCCTGGTGGAGGAGACCTTTGGCTTGCAGTTCTCGGTGGACGAGATCACCGAGCTGAAGACCCTGAGCCAGGTGCGCGAGAACCTGGCGGCCAAGGGCATCGCCGCATGAGCGGGCGCGGCCAGGGCCTGGCCGTCCCGCCGGTGGTGGCCTGATCCATGCCCGGGCGGGGCAAGGCCCTGTGGGGCGCGGCCATCCTTGTGCTGGCCTGCGCCCTGGGCCTGGCCTGGTTCTGGTCGGCCAGCGATGACAACTACATATACCTCCTGGCCGGCCAATCCAACATGGTGGGACAGGGCGATATCAAAGACCTTCCCCCGGGCTTTCCCCGGTACCAGGAGCGCTTGAAGGTCTGGCGCGACGGCTCCCTGCGGCCCCTGGTCTCGCCCCTGCACGCCCCCCAGGACAACCTGGACCTGCCCGTGGGGGTGGGGCCGGGGGAGTCTTTCGCCGAGGAGATGGCCAGGCTCACCGGCAAGAACATCATCGTGGTGCCCTGCGCCAAGAGCGCCACCCACATTTCCCAATGGCTGCCTGGCACCCCCTTCTACCAATCCCTGGTGGCAAGGGCCCTCCAGGCCCAGACCCGGGGCACCCTCAAGGGGCTGCTTTGGTTCCAGGGCGAAAAGGACAGCGAAAAGCCGGCGCTGGCCGCGCGCTGGAGCGCCGATTTCGCCACCCTGCTGGCGGGTCTGCGTCATGACCTGGGCCGGCCGGATTTGCCGGTGGTCTTGGCCCAGTTGGCCCGCGCCGAGGGCAAGTGGACCGCCAGCTGCCCGGCCTGGGAGGAGATCAAGCGCCAGCAGGCCCGCATCCATGGCCGCCACCTGGCCATGGTGCGCTCCGACGATTTGGCCTTGATAGACGGCATTCACCTCACCACCCCGGCGCAGTTGACCCTGGGACGCCGCTTCGCCAACGCCATGTGCCTCTTGCAGGCCCGCTGAGCCCCCGGCCGGCGGCCAGCCCCCCCCACCCCAGCCTTGACTGCCGG
>JAKAGJ010000368.1 GCA_021815655.1 Deltaproteobacteria bacterium
CCTGCGCCAGCCCCTGCACCACGCCCTGACCCTGCTGGGGCACCAGGCCCAGAGCATGGGTTGCCGCATAGATAAAATCGAGCCGCCGGAGCCCCTGACGGTGCTGGGCAACGCCATGCATCTGGAGCAGGTCTTCGTCAACCTGCTGCAAAACTCCCTGGACGCCATGGCTGGCAACCCCCGCCGGGAGATCACGATCATCCTGCGCCGTGCCAATGGCTGGGTCGAGGCGGTAATCAGCGACAGCGGGCCTGGCTTGAGCCCAGAGGCCCTGGAGCGGCTCTTCAGCCCCTTCTTCACCACCAAGGGGCCGGGGCAAGGCCTGGGCCTGGGCCTGTCCATCATCCATGGCATCGTCGAGGGCATGCAGGGGGAAATCCGCGGCGAAAACCTGCAACAAGGCGGGGCATGCTTCACGGTGCGCCTGCCGTGGCGCCAAGATGCATAGCCAAGAGAACAATCAAGGGCTGGTCTTTTTCATCGACGACGAAAAGGCCATCCGGGCCTCGGTGCGCCAGTGCCTGGAGCTGGCCGATTTCGCCTGCCGGGATTTCGCTCGCGCCCAGGAGGCCCTGGAGCAGATCACCCTGCAATTCCCCGGCGTGGTGCTCAGCGACGTCAAGATGCCGGGCATGGACGGACTGGCCCTGCAAAAGGCCGTGCAGGCCATCGACCCCGACATCCCGGTGGTGCTGGTCACCGCCCATGGCGACATCGGCATGGCCGTGGAGGCCATGCGGGCCGGGGCCTACGACTTCATCGAGAAGCCCTTCGAGCCTTTAGCCATCCTGGAGGTGGCGCGCCGGGCCCTGGAAAAGCGCCGCCTGGTGCTGGACAATCGCGAGCTGCGCCTGGACCTGGCCGCCGCCGAGGACCTGGACGCCCGCCTGGTGGGCTCCAGCCCCCAGATGCGCGCCCTCAAGCGCGAGATCGTCAACATCGCGCCCACGGTGGCCAGCGTGCTCCTGGTGGGCGAAACCGGCACCGGCAAGGAGGTGGTGGCCCGCTGCCTGCACGAGTTGAGCCCGCGCCGGACGCGTACCTTTCTGGCGCTCAACTGCGCGGCCATCCCTCCCCAACTGGCCGAGAGCGAACTCTTCGGCCACGAGCGCGGGGCCTTCACCGGCGCGCTGCGCCCTCACCGGGGCAGGCTGGAGGCGGCGGCCGGGGGCACCCTGTTTCTGGACGAGATAACCAGCATGCCCCTGGAGGTGCAGGGCAAGCTCTTGCGGGCCTTGCAGGACCGCGAGGTGCTGCCTGTGGGCGGCAACACCCCGCGCCCGGTGGAGTTCAGGCTGGTGTCGGCGGCCAACGAGGACCCCCAGGAGGCCATCGCCAAGGGGCGGCTGCGCGCCGATCTCTACTACCGCCTCAGCACCGTGGAGCTGGCCATTCCCCCCCTGCGCCAGCGCGGCCAGGATCTGCCTCTTTTGTTCTCGCTTTTTCTGGAGCGCGCCGCCAGCACCTACGACCGCGAGGTGTCGCCCCCGAGGCCGCAGTTCATGGCCGCCCTCTTGCGGCACCACTGGCCCGGCAACGTGCGCGAACTGAAGAACCTGGCCGAGCGCTACGCCCTGTCCAGCCGCCCGGAGGCCTTGGCCCTGCCCGGCCAAGCGGCGACCCCACAGGGGCCGGCGGCCCAGGGCGCCTCCCTGGCCGAGCAGGTGCAACACTTCGAGCGCCAAATCATCAAGGACGCCATCAAGCGCCACCAGGGCGACATGAGGGCGGTGCTGGAGGAGCTGGGCCTGCCCAGGCGGACTCTCAACGAAAAGATGGCCAAGTTCGGCCTGAGCCGCCAGGGCCAACCGGAGCCCTAGGCGGAAATCCGCTCCAAGCCGGCCCGCCCCTCGGCGGTTTTCCGCCTTCTTTCCTCCCACCAGCACGATTGCCAGACCAAGCAGACCATAACCGGCAAAGCAGGCGCGGGCCGCGCATGGCCGCCGCGCCGCCGCTAGTTGCCCAGGTTGAGCATCAGCCGGCCCAAGGTGGAGCCGGCCCAGTATTCGGCCAGGCTGTTGACCACGTCGTTGGGGTCCTGGGACAGGGCGTTGGAGCCCTCGCCGGCCAGGAAATGGAAGATGGGTATCACCGGCTCGTAGCCCTGGGCCTGCACCGCCAGGATGGTCTGGCGCAGGCGCCGCCGGCTGCTGTCCAGCATGGCCTTGAGGGCCTGGGGACGCTTGATGGCCCCCACCCGCCCCGTGCTGTCGGGCTGGGCGCCCAGGCAGTAGTACTTGGCCACGACCAGGCCGGACAAGGCAAAGGACGAGGTGGCCCCGCCCAGCACCGCGGCGGCCTGGTTTGGTCCGGGCTCCACCCGCCTGAGCAGCACCGGCACCGCCCGGTAGCAGAGATTGGCCTGCTGGTACTGATAGTCCTGGGACAGGAGCTTGAGCTTGAGCTGTTCGGCGTCCACGTGGGCCTCCCGGGCCGCCGGCTCGAGGATGGCCTTGTCGATATAGCCCAGGTTGGCGCCCGCCGCCAGGTGCATGCCGCGGGCCCACTCCACCAGGGCCTGGGGGTCCTTGAGGGGCCGGCCCGGGTGCCCCATGCCCATCAAGAGCAGGTCATCCACGAAGTAGGAGAGATTGCGGGCCATGGCCTCGTAGAGGCTGATGGTTTCCACCACCTGTAGCAACGGGGTCTTCTGGGTGAGCTGCTTGAGGTTTTTGAGCATCTCCTGGGTGGTGATGATGGTGCCCAGGGCCGCGTTGTAATAGGCGTAGGCCTCGCTGAGGGCCATGAGGTCGTTGAGGTTATGTATCTTCTGGCCATTGAGCTTGCGCTGGAAGGCGTCCAAAAAATCCTGCTTGATGATGTAGCCCTCGAAAACGCGCATCATTTCCTGATCGCCGCCCCGGGCCTGGGCTACGTAGAGGTAGCTCAGGTGGGTGCCGCTGTCGGCGGTCACGGCGGCCAGGTACATCAGGGGCATGGCCAGGCAGAGGTTGCCCTGCCGCCTGGCCGCCAGCGCCCGGGTGCGCATGGCCTGGGCGTTCTTCCAGGCCACGTCCAGCTTGGCATGGAACTGGGCCGGCACCTGGACGGCGGTCTGGCGCATGCGCTCCAGCGCGTCGCCCAGCTTGGCTTCCCAGCGGGCGTAGGATTGCAAAAGGGCCTGCTGGGCCTGGGGAGGCACATTGAAGGCGCGGCCGTCGTCGGGCACCTGGTGCAGGGTCTGGCCGGTCAGCTCCTGATAGGCGCCTTCCAGGTCATTCACCTCCCGCACCTCCAGGCCCAGTTCCTGGCCGCGCTGCACCAGGTCCTTGACGCTGCCGTCCTTCTGCTCCTCGCGGCGCAGGCCGGCGGGGATGAGGATTTTCTTGAGCCCTCGGGCGCGGGCCCCGGCCAGCTTGTGGTAGATGCCGCTCACCGGGCCGATGGAGCCGTCGGGGTTGATGGTGCCGGTCATGCTCACGCCGGGCCGCATCTGCTGACCCAGCATGGCCGAGAGGGTGCTGACGGTCATGAGCATGCCGGCGGAGGGGCCGTCGATAAGGCCGGGCACGTCGTAGGAGATGCGCCAATGGGCCAGAGGCTGGCTGCTCTCCAGGGCCGCCACCACGGCGGCCATCCAGCCGGCGGCCCGCCACTGGGAGCCGGTGCCGAAAAACTCGGACTCAAAAAAACCCAGGCGCACGCCGTTGCCCTCGGAGGGCTCCACCTTGACCTGCATGGGCCGGGTCTCGCCGAACTGCTTGCCATCGGGCGTTTCGGCGTAAAACAGGGGCCATGCCTGGCGCGACTGGGGGGCGGTATTCTGGGCTTGGGCCTCCGGGCGGCCCCAGCCAAGTAGCAGCGCCGCGGCCAGCAAGAACCAAACCTTGACCAGCCGCGGCGTGGCCTGCGAGCGAAGGACTGCGGCCATGACTACTCCTGGCGAAGAATAAACCGCGGCGG